>JAOZMT010000049.1 GCA_029934175.1 Victivallales bacterium
ACTTTGCAGACAAGATGTCTGCGTTACTTTTTGCTTCGCAAGTTTGATTGCTTGTTTTCTCTAAAATTGAATCCCGAACCACATTTGTGAGAATTATAAAGAAAGGAGATATTATTATGGTTATGGGTGGATTGGAAATGTATAAAGTATCATGCACAAAGTGTGATTGGGAAGATGAAGTAACTGTAAGAAAAGGATTAGGTTTGGGGGGTATTTTTAATTTTTTGCACAACTCGCAAATTCCCAAAAAATGCCCTAAATGTAATGCTGAAACTAAATATTTTAAATGGCCTGTTTTATTTTAAGGAGATTATATGAATGAAGATTTATTGAAAGTAGCATATCAGAATTATCAAACAGATAAATGTGATGTGACTAGAGAAAAATTATTGGAATATAAAGAATTATCGCAAGGCGATTATTCTTTGTTTTTCAATAATCCTACCAAATACACATTAAAATATCTTTTGTTTGCAATTGATATTTTATTGGAATTAGAATTAAATGAATTTATGCCCAAACCAATATCAGTATCTTTATATTATGATTTTTGTAGTTATATTGATAATGAGAAGCATCATGACCTTTTTCAATCACCAAATCCCAATTTACAAAATTTAACAAAAGAAGTTTTTGAAACATATCCAGATTTGTATAACTATGACGGTTCTTTAAATATTTCTAATGTAATTGTTAGAGATCGGGAATTTATTTTTAAAAATAGAGCAAAGGTTTTATTTTTTGAATATTTAATTAAACGATATGGCGAAGTCTTGGAAACAAAAGATGAAAAAGATATAAATCTTAAATCAATAAAAGTATATAATCATTTTGTGAAGTTTATTTTAAAGATGAATTCTAATCTTGTTGAAATAACTCAAAGACGAGAACGAGAAAAGATGTTGGCAAATTTATCGCATCGCTTGAAGAATTTGATGTGTGATATTAGAGGATGTTTTGACTATATTGAACGAAAAAATGAAATAATATCTTCATTAAGAATTAAAGAACATATTAATTTAGTTTGTCGAATTATAGATAGTTTAAATTATTCAGGAACAGGAAATGTTAATGATTTTTATTATGATGCAAAAGATATATCATCTTCTAAAAAAGATTTAAATGAATTAATTTTAACAGCTTTCAATAGTGCAATCTCTAATATATTTTCAACAACACTTAATGAAAAGTTCAGAACTAATTATTTTTCAACATACGAAAGTTTAGATGCTGCAAATGATAAATTTAGAACTTTATCATTAACATTTAATAGTTTTAATAAATATTGTAACGAAAAGTTTTTTAATTTTGATTTTGAAGTCAAAGGGTTTTCTAATTTAAAAATAGGCAATACTAAAGGCTCTTATATTAGGTTTTATATACTTTTTGAAGAAATATTTTTAAATGCTATTAAATATATAAGTTTTGTTCCAAAAGAGAATAGAAAGTTTAAAGTAGAATTTCTATATTCTCAAAAAGGCATTAATTTAAAAATTGAAAATAATTACATGTCTAAACGAATGGAAAAAGGGACAGGGTTTGGGACGCATATAGTTTCATCGATAGTTGCATCAATGAATGGAAATTATGAAGTCATAAAAGGTGGGGATATATACACCACAAATATTTACATTCCAAATTTTTGGAATAGAAAAGAAGAGTTAATAGAATATAAAATCAAAAAAAGTAATCCAATATCAATGGTTGGAGAAAAACAAGATAATTATAAATAGAGGAAAATCATATTATGAAAATATTATATGTAGAAGATGAATTATGTAGAGATTTAGAAAAAAGAGTTAAATTATTTCATCCATTTTTGAATGATAAAACAATACAGGATCTTGATGATTTAATAGACGAGAGGCATTGTTCAAATGCAAATGTAAAAGAGCATTTTGAAAAGTCAGGCATCATGAAAGTTTGTTATACATTCCCAGAGGCAGTTAATGTTATAACTAATCATTTGAATGATTATGATTTGTATATCATTGATAGAAATCTTGCAGAAGCAAATGATGAATATGAAGTTGAGGATATACCTAATTACTCCGATTCTACAATGGGGAAATATTACACAAGAGAAGGAGATTATTTATTGTCATTAATCAAAGAAAAGGATTTAAATTGGAGTGATAAATTTTATTTTTTAACAGCTAATGCTAACGATAAACTAAAATGTGAGGAAGTTTTTAAAGAAGAGCTCGAAAGAAATAAATTCAAAATAGAAAATATTTTAGATAAAAGCCAAGATGAAAACATTGCATTTTCAACACAAATAGTAAATAATTTTCAAAAAGGTAATTATAGAGTTAAATTTAAAGAAGTCTTTGAAGTTTTTAGAAAAGGCTTATTATCGAAAGAGGTTGAGGCTAATTTTATTTTGACTCTTGAAAATATGAATAGTGATAAAGAACCAGAAATAAGAGACAATTTAGCAAAATGTAGAATTGTCTTAGAAGTTGTCTGTTCAAATTGGGTTAAACTTTTAGATGATGAAGAATTAAAAAAAGATTTTTTATATATTGATAGTAATGGAAAAGGGCAGGTTAAAATGTCTACTGTTATCAATTTTCTTGCAAAATCAACAGATTTAAAAAAATTAGACTTAATTTATAAATTTTCTAATTGCATTTATAATACAGCTAGCACATTTGGAGCTCATATCTCTGAAACAAAAGATGGTTACTTGCCAACTAAATACAGTGTTCAAGCTGCGACTTATGCATTATGTGATATTTTATTATGGTATAAAAATTTAGCTTCATAAATTATGCTAAAATTATATATTCTTATTTTTTTCACTTCATTTCAGCTTTTTGGAGATGATTTACTTGTAAACTTCACAGAAAATCCACCTAAGGTTGATGGGGTTGCTGATGATATTGTTTGGCAAAAAATAAAAGAAAAACAACTAAAAATTAACAACAATATATTTTCAGTAAAAATATGCACAGATCGCAAAAAAATATTTTTTCTCATTTCTTTTGAAAAAGAAGAAGAGTTGTTAAAGCATAAATATTGGCGTTGGGATAAAGATAAAAAAGTTTATTTATCGTGTGATAAACAAGAGCAATCTTTAACTCTTTTCTTTAGGAATTCTAAAAATGCTTCAATAATAGATTTATGGATATGGCGTGCAGGTAGAACTAATTTTTCTAATACTGCTGATGATTGTTATATGCCACTTCAAAAACCATTAAAAATCCAAGAAGATTTAGGAGTGCGTGCGTGGTATAGTAAATATTTTTCAAATTTTTCAGGTGAAGAAATACCTAGGTTTTATAATAGAACTCCAAAAGGTAGTATTGCGGATGTTCAAGCTAAAGGAGAATGGAAAAATGGTGTGTGGAATATTGAGTTTTCAAGAAAATTAATAAGTGCAAATGATGATGATGTCCATCTTGATATTATCGCAGATTTAGAAATATCTATATCTTCTCAATTGAAACAAATTCATAGTATGGAGTTTATAAAATTAAAAGCTAATGAATAAATTTTTCACATATACTTTTTTACGAAGAGGGATATTTTTTATATACTTTTTGGTTACAATTATATTCTCGATAGGATTAATTTATATTGGTAATCAAGAAATAAAAGCAAATAAATTATTTGAAGCAAATCGCACAACATATAGTAATAAATTATTAGGATGTAGACAACAATTGAATGATTTACACTCTGTTTTTGAAAACAATTTACTTCAAACAATTAACAAAAAAAATATTAGGATTTTATGTTCTGAAACTAATAAATTCAGAAATTTAATAAATAATTTACAAAATTCTATTACTATACAAAATAATATAACCTCAAACTTATTGCACGAATCGCAACGATTGTTATCTATCGCTTTAACTATAGAATCTGACCTTGATAATTCAGATTTTTCTGACAAACAAATTCTTTTATATGAAGGAATAAATCAATATAGTAAATCATTAAAATCTGTTAGAAAATTGGAGGGAGAATTAAGTCATATCAATACTTGGAACAGAAAAAATATGTTTTTTAATAAGACTCGTCCATTAATTATAGCATTCTTGGCTGTTATAACATTATTAAGTTTTATCGCTTCAATGTTATTTAGACAATTTTTGACCCGAACTTTAAAAAACATTAAAAAAGGAACAAATGAAATTACTAAAGGGAATTTAAAATACAGGTTTACACATATTCCCACAGATGAAGTTGGTGTGGTCATGTCGGACTTCAATAATATGGCAACACAAATCGAGCGACAAACTAAAGAACTAACACGAAAAGCAGAAGAACTAATCAAAGCACATCGTCATAAAGATAAATTTTTAGCAAATATGAGTCATGAATTAAGAACTCCTTTAAATGCTGTTATTGGCTTTTCTGATATAATTATTCATAAATTTGAAAGACTAAAACCTGAAAAAAATAAATATTATGCAGAAAAAATTATTAATGCATCTGAACATTTATTGACCTTAATTACAGACTTGCTAGATGTTGCAAAAGCTGATGCTGGAGTTTTGAAACCTGTTTTTTCAGAGTTTGAACTAATTCAAACTTCAAAAAATATTATATCTATGCTAAAACCTATTGCTGATAAAAAATCTTTAAATATTTTATTTAATGGACCAGATGAATTATATATAAATGCTGATAAAAGACTTATATCTCAAATAATGATAAATATTTTAAATAATGCTATAAAATTTACACATATCGGAGAAGTAAAAGTTGCTATAGAGTTATTAGAATGTAATAAAGTTCAAATAAAAATTATTGATACTGGTATAGGCATCAAAAAGAGTGAACAAGTAGATATTTTCAAAGATTTCCATCGAGTTGAAACATCACTCACAACAAACTACGAAGGAACAGGATTAGGTCTAACTTTGACAAGGCGATTGATTGAATTACATAATGGTCAAATTCAACTCGAAAGCAAGATAAACAAAGGGTCAACCTTTACAATTATACTGCCTTTAAAAAACTGCTAAGTAACTTGCTCTGTCCTCAGAGCAAAGAATATAAGATGAAGCCACGCAGCTTATAATTCAACCTGGGAATGCTGAGCTCCTGCTCTGCTTAATGTTTATATACTGGAAAGTATAGTTTCTAAGCACACGAGCCGTAAGCAAGAAAAATAGAAAACACTGGATTTTTAAATGACCTTAAGCTTGCAACTTATGGATTATTGGATTTTGGATTAATGGAAAGAAATCCAGTAATCCAGTAATCCTAAAATGGTCTCATAATAAAATCCGTGACTCGTGTGCTTAGAGCCTAAAGTAGTTTTTAAGTGCAATCTGAAACTAGCCAGTTATATACCAAAATATTTTCATTCAACCGTTGGAATTCACAACTTTAGTGTGCTGTTTTCATTATAAAATTACAGTGAAACTGCGACTTATGCAAAATAATATAAGCAATTTATACGGTCATTGCAAAGCATTATCAAATCAGCACGATAAATCTGTGAACTCCAACAATAAGTAAGCGTCAAATAGAACCATCTAGTTTTATTCATGTAAGCGTCAATTAAGTAAAAGAAAAAAGATTAAAAAATCTTTTTTCTTTCTTTTACTTAATTGACGCTTACATTGTCCTGTCAAAACAATTGTTGGGCGGCATTAGGAACAATACCTATTAATTTGCATCAATTTTTAATGGTAATGCAAAATAAATTGATGGTTATAAAGTTAAAACTCTAAAAAAAATCATAAAAAAATATAATTAAATTTGAAAATTTAAAATAAATCATTATATTGTAATTAGATATATATTTTAAAATTTCAAATAAAGGAAAAATTTTATGAAAAAAGTTGTAGTTGCATATTCTGGTGGTCTTGATACATCAATAATTATTAAATGGGTAAAAGAAAAATATAATGCTGAGGCAATTGCGTATTGTGCAGATGTCGGTCAGGAAGAAGAACTTGATGGGCTTGAAGAAAAAGCTATTGCAACTGGAGCTTCTAAGTGTTATATTGATGATTTAAATGAAGAATTTGCTAAAGATTTCATCTTCCCAATGATGCAAGCAAATGCCATTTATGAAGGCTCTTATTTATTAGGAACATCAATTGCTCGTCCATTAATTGCAAAAAGATTGATAGAAGTGGCTAGACAAGAAGGAGCAGATGCTATTTGTCATGGGGCTACAGGAAAAGGAAATGACCAAATCCGCTTTGAATTAACAGCTTATGCAATGGAACCTAATATTCATATTATTGCACCATGGAGAGAATGGGAATTTAAATCTCGTTCAGATCTTTTAGCTTATGCAGCTAAGAATGATATTGAAGTTACATCGACTCATGCAAAACCTTATAGTATGGATAGAAATCTTTTACATATTAGTTTTGAGGGAGGGGTTTTAGAAGATCCTTGGAATGAAGCACCTGACGACTTGTCAGTTATGACTGCACCATTAAGCAAAGCACCTGATACTCCTGATTATATAGAAATTGCTTTTGAAAAAGGGATTCCTGTAAAAATTGATGGTAGCAAATTATCACCAGCAAATATTATGAGAGAGCTTAATAAACGAGCAGGTGTTCATGGAATAGGAAGAATTGATATTGTTGAAAATCGTTTTGTTGGAATGAAATCACGCGGTATTTATGAAACTCCAGGAGGAACTTTATTACATATTGCACATAGAGCAATGGAAAGTTTGACTATGGATCGTGAAGTAATGCGTTTAAGAGATAGTTTTATCCCAAATTATGCACAGCAAATATATAATGGTTTTTGGTTTGCTCCAGAACGAGAAATGTTACAAACTGCTATAACAGAAAGTCAAAAATTTGTATCAGGAGATGTGCGTGTTAAGTTATTTAAAGGAGCATGTCATGTTGTAGGTAGAAGATCTCCATTTAGCTTATATGATGAAGATATAGCAACATTTGAAGAAGATGATGTTTATAACCAAGCTGATGCTGAAGGATTTATCAAATTGAATGCTCTGAGATTGAGAACTATAGCAAATAGTGGTCAAGGTAGATATTAACCCTATTTTAACTATGAATAAAAATAAATATTGTATTTTTGATTTCGAGACTAGTGGTTTATCACCTGATAGCTGTAGAGTTATTGAAGTTGGTGCTGTGATTATAGAAGATAATCAAATTATTGATGAATTCTCAGAACTAATGAACCCTGGTCACCGAATTCCTTATGAAATAAGTAAACTGACAGGAATCACAAACCTTATGTTAAAAGGAAAGCCAAAGCCTGAAAAAATTATTACTAAATTTCATAAATTTATAGGAGATTTGCCATTAGTAGCTCATAATGTTTCATTTGATAGTAAATTTTTACAGGCAGAATTGAAGCGAATTAATATTAGTTCTTTGCCAAATCCATGTATTTGCACATTATTGTTAGCAAGAAGATTAATTCTTTCATCTCCTAATTTTCAATTAGGAACATTGATAAATTATTTAAAAATGGATTTAGCTGATGATCATCAAAAACATCGTGCTTTAGATGATGTTTTAGCTACTGTTCAATTATGGACATACCTTGAGAAAGAGTTAAAAGAAAAAACTGGACTTGATGATATACCTGTTGAACTTTATTTGAGAGTAATGAAAAAATCAAAGAAAAATGTGCCTAACTTGCTAGATAAAATTTATGCTGGTGAAGTTAAAATATAAAAATTTTTATGAGTTTTATTGTTGATATTATCGCTTTTATATTGCTTGTTTGCAATGCTATTTCAGGGTTTCGTAAAGGAACTCTGATATCCTTGCTATCTATGCTAGGTATTATAGTTTCTTATATTTCTGCATATTTCGCAGGTCCTATTCTTGGAGAATTAATTCAAAAGAAATATGATATTGTCAGTATTTTATCGGTATCTATTGGTAGTATAATTATTTTTATGTGTGTTAGCTTTATTTTTAGTATTATAATTCATCAGATAAAAAAAAGACAATATAAAAAAAGGGAACAAGGAGAGGATATATCCTTAATAAGTAGATTTACAGGAGCAGCAATATGTTCTTTTGTGGCTTTTGTATTTATTATTATGCTTGTATGGGGATATTCTTTGTTGCGAGTTGGAACAATGAAAAGTCATATTCCTTCTATAAAAAATAGTTTTATAGCAGAAGCATCAAAACCTGTTGTAGAGCACGGTTCATACTTTGTATTTAAAGAAGTTATAGAAGATGATGCACAAGCTGCACAAATCGCATATTTAGTAGGTCATCCAGAGGAATCATCAGAAGCCTTTAATAATATTGTCAAAAATCCCAAATTCACAAATTTATATCAGTCTGAAACTTTTTATGATGCAATAAAATCAGGAGATAATGAAATTATTCTACAGAATGAAAAGTTTCAAGAATTCTTAAATGATTTAGAAATTGTGGAAAACTTGCAGTCACTTGCAATTTGTGATAAAGAGTTAGATATGCAATATAAAGAAAAATTATCTAAGCAACTAGCAGGTATTGGTAACAAAATAAAAGAGTTAGAGAATAATCCAGAGGTTAGACAAAGCATACAAGAGTTGAAGGATGAGGGATTGATTCAAAAAGATAAATTAACAGAGTTAATAAAAGACCAAAGATTTTTAAAACTATTTGATCATTTTAATATTCAGGAAAATAAACAAACAGATTGAATGTTAGGCCGTGTTCTTAGTGCCGATCAAAACAAAAAAAATTATTGAGAAGAATTAAGCAGAATAATTAAAAGCAGAATAATTATTTTTTTAATTTTTAATTATTCTGCTTATTACATTGTTAATTCTTATTTTGATTTCAATTAAGAATACCTACAGAAAATTTGACACAAAAATTTTATAAAAAAAGGTGGAATGGTATTTTAGTTTTTAGTTTTAATGCTTGAGGTGGACTTTGTGAGGTCTTAATTTTATTTTTTCACCTAATTTTTAACAATGAACGAAAAGATTTCGACTCATGAAAAACTCTTAATAATTATTCTGCTCTTAATTATTCTGCTTATACTGTAAATCTTAAAAATCCTGCAATCCTGTCAAAAAAATTGTTGTCATTGTTAAGAACAATGCCGAATTTTATAATTTGACTATTTCAATTTCTATGTTGTTTTGCTTAATTCGAGCTAATGCAATTGAACATGGATAACCATTTCTTCCTTGACTTGCACTTCCAGGATTCAAATATTTTGTATTTCCTAATTCTGTTATTTCTGGATAATGGTTATGACCAAAAATAACAAGATTTGCATCCTTTGCTTTCTGTTTATCTATACAATGTGGAATATGAGTCATATAAATTGCATTATTCGCAATTTCAACATTGAGTTCATTTTTTAAGTGTGAGGTATTATATCCCATATCACAATTCCCACGGACAGCATAAACAGGTGCAATGGACTCTAAATTTGTCATAACAGTATCATTATTTCCAATATCGCCTGCATGAAAAATATAATCAACATCTTTAAATATATCATTTATTTTTCTATTGTAATTTCCATGTGTATCAGAAATAACTCCAATTATAGTTTCTTTATTCATTTTTTCCATAATATATTTTTTTACTCTTTTTTTACTTTTTAAATAATTCTTTGCTTTATGTAGCCTGAACGAAAACCACGCACAGACAAGATGTCCGTGCCAAATATTCTATAATCCCTAAAATTTAAATTAAGTATACTTCTCAGTATCTAAACATCCTGCCACTGAGACACATCGCTTGTTTAGAAACAAAAACTCAAATCAAGTCTTTCCCAACTGCTAACTGCTAACTGCTAACTGCTAATACTCAATAA
>JAOZMT010000441.1 GCA_029934175.1 Victivallales bacterium
AACTTTGTTTCCTCTGTGGTTAACTATAATTTAATGTGGTTCACTGAATATATAAGCATTAATGCTTTCGACTTCTTTTTTTAGGTTTATTATTGTAATAAGCTAACTGAGAATCCTCTTCTTGAAATATTGTTTTTTTAGGCCAAGAATCCCCTATCTCAGGTAATAAATTAATATGACCTTGTATTGATAATAATTCTCTAGCATGGTTATATCGTCTGTGTGATAAAAGAAAATTATTATCTTTAGGCATATAAAAATGTGGTTGTAATAAAATCATTTGTGCTACAGATTTCATAACCCATTTTGATATTTTAAATGGATTAAATAAATTTCTGACAAACTTATTAACTTCAATAAAACTAGTATCATTCACATCCCACAAATAACCAACCTTTCCATATTTTTCTTCTACAAAAGGCAGTGCAATTGTAGCTAAAGAAATTGATATACTTGTTCTATAATCATTATTTTTCACTCTTGAATTATTTTCTTTAAGAAGCTTTTGCATATGATCACATGCTCTCGATCCCCATATCTTATTAAGATTTGGTAAAAAATATTTCATTAATCCAAAATCGAAGAATGAATTTAAAATTTGACAAGAGTATTGACTTTTTAGAATTTTTTCAAATTCTAAAAGTAATCTTGCTGATGATGCATGAGAAATTAAATTTATATTGTTTATGACTGCTTTTTCCGTTTCTTTTTCAAAAGAAAAATTATATTGACCTATAAGTTTTAATGCACGAAGAATACGAACAGGATCTTCCTCAAATCTAGTCTTTGGTTTTCCTATAACACGGACTTGCGAGTTGTGCAAATCATCAATCCCATTATTTGTAAAATCTAGTAACTCTTCATCAATAGGGTCATAAAAAAGTGCATTGACCGTGAAGTCCCTGCGAAAAGCATCTTCTTTAGGTGAACCATATTCGTTATCATCAAATATCATCTTTTTAGGTCTTTCAACCTTCTTTTTAGTTTGTCCTGTTTTAGATGGAGTTTTGCGAAATGTGCTAATTTCAACAGGATCTTCTTTACCATTATAAATATGCACTAATCGAAATCTCTTTCCTATTATATTTGCTCGTTTTTTAAAGACTTGTTTAACTTCTTCTGGAGTAGCAGATGTAGAAAGATCAAAGTCTTTAGGAGTTCTATTTAAAAGTATATCACGAATTGCTCCACCAACAATATATGTTTCAAAATTATTGTTTTTTAATTTTTGAACAATTTCAACAATTGTTCGTGGTATTTTTTTACGAGGTAATTTATTTGATTTCATATTTTATATTTCATTTGTTAAGAAGGTTGAAAGCTCAGGGCGAATTTTATTTTGACCATGACAAATTGCTAGAGCCAATGCATCAGTAGAGTCTAAAGGAATATCTATTGTATTAATTCCGAGTAAGTTTGCTAGCATTAATGCAATCTGAGCTTTAGAACCCTTTCCTGTTCCTACTATCGCCTTTTTTGCACTGCGTGGTGAATATGTAAAAACAGGGAGTTTGTATTCAGATACAGCCGCAATAGCTGCTCCACGAGCCATACTTAAAATCATTGATGTTTTTATATTTTTACCATAAAAAGCATCTTCTATAGATGCTGAATTTGGTTTAAAATGATCGACAAGTTCTTTTATTCCACCAGATATTCTTCTCAAGCACTCGCTATGTTTCATTTTTTGAGTATTTTTTATGATACCACAGTCTAGAACTTTAATATCACTCATCTTATCTAATTGAATAACTCCATATCCTGTGCATCTTATTGCTGTATCAATACCCAATATTATCATTCATTCTCCTCGAATAATCTCATAGAATTTTATTGCCTTTTCTGCTTCTTTTTTATGTTTAAGATATGTTAAATTTATATCTTCTTGATTTGCATTTTTTTCAAATTTCTCCTTATAGATTGAATAGTATAAATTTGCAGTTTTACAATAATCCCATAAGCGTTGGTCTGAATATTTAAAATCATGATAATTCAGTAAAGCATCATATTTCATTTCTTCAAAATAATTTTTTTGAATGGGAATAAATGTAACCACAGGAGGTTTTTCATTTTTAGGGGCAGAATAATTTTGTGTTTTAACTTCAGTTTTAGCTCCTTTTTTTATTACAACACTTTTTACTATTGGCTTAACTTCTTGTGTCTTTTCTTGTTTTTTTGTAATATTGTTTACAATAACAGGAGATACTTTAGCTTTTGCTTTAGGAATTTCTTTGATAGGTAAAATGGTAATTTCTTTCTTTTTTGTATTTTTAAAATGTTGACAAGCAGAAAAAGTTGAACAAATGATCAACGCATATAGAATTTTATTTGCATAATTCGCAAATAATATATAATTGTTTTTTTGTTTTAAATCTTTCATTTTACCTCTTTTTAATTATTTTATATTAAGTCACTATGATAGAGTAGCACATTTTTGCTTATTTGTCAAATATAATTATGTAAATTAACTTCTTTTTTTTAAAATATAAACATAAATGAGAAAAATCTTTTTATTATGAACATAAAAATAGTGCATGCTCTAAGCACACGAGTCACGGATTTTATTATGAGACCATTTTAGGATTGTTGGA
>JAOZMT010000442.1 GCA_029934175.1 Victivallales bacterium
AAAAAATGTTAGATACTGATACTCAACGCCGAATTGATTCGGCGAGAGATATACTTGTTGGAAAAGTTCCAAATCCACAGGCTAAAGTTGAACAAATTACAATTGCGTTGATTTATAAATTTATGGATGATATGGATGCGGAATCTGAAGAACTTAGTGGAGAAAGAAAATGAATTTTTTAATAGATACAAATATAATTATACCATTAGAGCCATGCGAAATTGCTGATCTGCATGTAAATATTGATAAAGCATTAGAATTTTATAGTTTAATTCAAAAATCTAAAAACTTAACATTCATACATACATCTATTAATTATGATTTAAATAGAGATAATAATTTAAATAGAGCTGAATTAAGGAGAAGTCTATTGGGGCGTTATCAAGAATTGAAAGCACCTCCTAGTAATATTGAAATTGAAAAAGTGATTGGTGTTTCTGAGTTGCATTCTAATAATTGGGTCGATAATAATTTATTGTCTGCGGTTTATGCAAATGCTGTAGATTGTTTGGTCACAGAAGATAAAGGAATTCACAAAAAAGCAAAACGACTAAGTATTTCAGATCGAGTCTATTATTTGGAAGATGCAGTTCAATTTTTAAACAAATTATTTGATATAGAACCATTATCACCTCCGCATGTAGAAGATATTTTGCTACATCAAATTGATGTGAATGATCAATTATTTAATTCGTTGCGAGACGATTACCCTAAATTTAATGATTGGTTTGCAAAAGGTCAAAGAGAGCAAAGAAGTGCTTATATTATAAAGGATGAAAACAATGAATTAGGTGGAATTTGCATAAAAAAAGAAGAAGAGTTTTTACCGAATAATATAAAAGGAAAGGTTTTAAAGTTATGCACATTTAAAATATCAGAAGAGCATAGTGGGAATAGATATGGAGAATTATTATTAAAATCTGTTTTCAATTTTGTAAAGGAAAATGATTACGAATATGCTTATTTTACAGTTTATCCCAAACAAGAATTCTTAATTAATTTCGCTCAAGATTTTGGATTCGATAAGATTGAGAATAATGAAGAACAAGAAGAATTAATTTTAATAAAAAGTTTTAAATATTCTAAAGAAGATTATAATAAGTTATCTGCATTTGAATTTTACAAAAAGTTTGGACCGTTTAATTATTCTTTTAATAACAACAATTCTTTTGTAGTTCCTATTCAACCACAATGGCATAAAATTTTGTTCCCTGATTATGAGGAATGGCTTTTGGCTCCAAATCTTTCTTGTGGGAATGGTATAAAAAAAGCCTATTTATCAAATTCTTCGACTAAAAAATTAAATAAAGGGGATAATATCTTTTTTTATAGATCTGCTGATTTAAAAGAAGTCACAACAGTAGGTATTGTGGAGGGATTTTTCCGTTCTAAAGACCCTAATAAAATTGCAATTTATGTTGGAAAAAGAACGGTTTATAGTTATGAAAAAATAGAGGATTTATGTAAAAAGAAGAACCCTGTTTTAGCTATAAAATTTCGTTTTGTTAGTTTTTTAGATGAAAATATTTCATCTGAAAAATTACTTCAAGAGAAAATATTAAAAAAAATGCCTGAATCAATAACACAAATAAAAACGGAGAATATAAAATGCCTATTAGAAAAAATAAAACTATAATATTATTGCCTATTTATCCAAAGTATGCGAATGCAATTATGGATGGTCGTAAAAAGGTCGAATTTAGAAAAAAAAATATTCCAAAAACGATAGAATATGTATTGGTATATTCAACCGTTCCTGAAAAAAAAGTTATTGGATATTTTAAAGTAAAAGAGGTTCAAGAAAAAACGCCAAAAGAATTATGGGATGATTTTGGAGATTGTGGAGAAATAGAGAAAGATTTATTTTTTGATTATTATAAAGGAAATGAATTTGCTAAGGGTATTGTTATTGAAGCGACAACAATATTTGAGAATCCAATAACATTAACTGATATTGATAATAATCTGCGAGCACCGCAATCATTTAGGTATATTGATGATAAAATGTGGAAAAAGGTAAGTAGAGTCAGATAATGTTACGGAATTTAGTAACATTGAAACTGCCATCGATGGTGGCAGAAATGATAAAAATAAATTGATTTGGAAAAATCATGTTTTATTTGGAATTAAAAATAATTAAATAACGGTATCGAATTCTACACAGTTTAAAATATGATTCGCACCTACGGAGCTTGAAATGTGTTTATTGTTTTCCACGGGTTTTATCCGTGGCTACGATAGCAACATCCCTACGGGATTAAGAATTGTGTTTGCATAACTCGCAAATAATATTTGTATAAATTTGCATAACTCGCAAAAATGTATATATTTGAATGAGAGAATAATCCCGTAGGGATGAATAAATCGTAGCCCAGTGCGAAGCTCTGGGTTTAATGAAAAAAATATAACAAGCTCCGTTAGGTGCGGATAAAAAATTGATTGATTTAAAAAAAATAATTCGCTCCTACGGCGCTTGAAATAATTTTATTTTTTTCCACGGGTTTTATCCGTGGCTACGATAGCAACATCCCTACGGGATGAAGAATTATGTTTGCATAAATAATCCATGGGGAAATTACGAATGGTATT
>JAOZMT010000050.1 GCA_029934175.1 Victivallales bacterium
GCGTTACTTTTTGCTTCGCAAGTTTTATTGCTTGTTTTCTCTAAAATCGAATCCCAAAATGTTAAATACTAAAATTATGCAGAATAATTCTATCTTCTTTTAAAACAGTTGCAAAGGCTTATATTGTTTATATAATTAACAGAATTATTATTGTGTGAATTAAAACCACAGATAAAAAAATGAAAATCTGTGGTTCAGTAAATCATTTAACATCTTTTAAAACATTACCATATATATTATTTGCAAGTGTGATAAATTCGTCAATATATTTTGTATTTAGGAGTGGAGATTGTTCTCCAAAGCAAATTCTATTTGCATCTTCAGATAAATCATATCCAAAATCATCATATCCTTTTTCCCATTTAGAAATAGCATTTTTTAAAGCTTTTATATCATTTCCATTTTTACTATTTAGTATTTTTGCATATTCTGATGAACTTTCTAAGAATAATGGTAGAGGTTTGCACAAACCGCAAAGAAAAATTTCCAATAGCATTTCTACATGATTCTCTTTTGAAGTTATGCTGAGATCATTAAGTTTATTTTTATTATCAATTCCAATTAGGAAAGTATCATAATCAATACCTGCTTCTAATCCTAAATTATGCCATAACCATGCTTTCAATTCATCTTTTTGTTTAATTTTGCTAGGACGATAAAAAACTTGTCCTAAATCGTAAATATTTTCAAACTCGCCAAATAAATTTATAGTTGTTCCATTTATAGTTTTAGTTATATATTTTGTTTCACTAACTTCGTGCTTATTACCAAACTCTGATATTTTTTCACTAATTATATTAGATATTTCTTGTGCGTCATTGCAAAGCATATCTCCCCATATTCCATAAGGAATAATACCTCTTTTTGCTATGGAATTATGCAAATTATCATCTTTTTCTAAAATAGTATTCATGAGTATTTCATTTTTCAGATTATATTTTTCTAAACTATTTAAAGTAAAGTTTTCACAATTCATAATTTCATTGACATCTTTTTTGTAAAGATTAATTCCTAATTTATTGTTTAAAAAGAACTTTGATGGATTAATGAAAAAGTTTATAAAATCTTGAAATTTAATATCTAAAACAGTATCATTTGTTAATTCTTTATCACAAAAAGAATATTCTAAATTACTTTTTCCCATTTGTGAAATTGCTGCATTATAATTAGTTTCAGAATAACTATATAACTTACTTGAGGTGAAATATTTTCTATTGAATCCTTGCAATGGCTGGTTTGTTATCAATTCATCTGTTGTCACCTGTGAAATAGTTCCTATATAATCAATAAGTTCTGATATTAAAATAGACGGAGGAATTTCTTCGTTGTCCTGAATACTTTTACCGATATAACTTAAATATAATTTTTCTCGACACGCCATAATTGTTTCAAGAAAAATATAACGATCATCTTTACGCATAGAACGATCTCCAGCTGCATATTCTTTTTGCATTAAATTAAATCCACACTGTTTATCAAGTCGAGGGAATTCTCCTTCGTTCATCCCTAAAATACAGATAATTTTGAAAGGGATATTTCTCATTGGTAATAATTTACAAAAAGTGACACCACCATTGAATATAGCTGATTGATTTTCTTGATTTGAAAAACTTTCACTTAAAGAACTCTTTACAATATCTAATGATAAAGTATCTGCGAACTGTGCATTTTGTAAATTATTATTAAGAGCATTTATTGCACTGTATAGAGGTTTTAATTCTTCATTTTTGTCATTTTCTATTTCAAAAAAGTCATGAACAATATTTAATAAATAGTCATACCAATCTTCAACTGTTTTGTCTTCAATATTTTCGGAGTATTGAAATATCATATCAATAATAGATTTGAGTTTACCTAATATAATAGGCTGATTATTCTTTAAAGGCAATGGCAAAACGCCATTATTAACAATTGTTTCAGAATCGAATGCATAACCAGCAATTAATCTTTCAAGTCCAAAATGCCAACTATTTATATCGTTAAATTCTTCACCTAAAACCTGTTTTCGATGTCTAGCATCTTTGCCCCAAATAATATTTGAATTGATAATTAACGAGTGAATTTCTAATAAATCTTCTATTTTAAAGTTAAACTTATTGGCAATAGGTTCACTTGCGATAAAATCATAAATATCTTGTGCAAGCATTTTACTATTAAGAATATTTAAAAATCCAATAAATGTTTCTACAACCTTTGAAGTTAATTCGATAGAACAATCGGCTATAGAAAAAGGTATTTTTTTATGTAAATTCTCAGGACTATTAAAAATTGCTTTTATATAAGGAGTATAAACTTCGATATTTGGAGTCATAACTATAACATCGCTTGGACTTATTTTATCTGTATTAAAAAAGTGTAAAATTTGATCATATAAAACCTCTACTTCACGCATAGGACTAAAACAACTATTAATAATGATTGAATTATCTAGGGGGAAATCTTTCAAATAACTATTTCCTTCTGGGATATTACTTAAAATATCACTTTGAATAGCACCTAACATTGTTTCATTACTTAAATTAACTTCTATTTCATCGCCTCCTGCGTCAAACTCATAAGTAAGTAATAATGACAAAAAGTCTCTTCCCAATTCGCCCCATGAAGCAAGTAATTTATTATCAAACTTTTCAATAATTGCATTTTTTTGATTTACATCCGCCCAATATGTAAGACATGGACTAAGATAATAAAAATTGACTTCCATATATTTTTTTCTTTTTAATTCACTAAAAAATTCAATAAAATCTTTTGGTAAATTAGATATTCCAAAAATAGAAATTTCCCTAGGCAAAAGGTTCTTATATTTCTCTAATTTAGGGAAAATAAGATTTATTGCTCTTGAAAAAGGTTCATCGTTATCAATACTTAATTTTCTCCATAAGTCAGCTTGCCATATTTGATGCTTTTTAGATGACTCATCTTTAAACTTTAGAAGAATACCTTCTTGCCAACTTTCAAGCCATTCTCCACGATAAGCAACATAATTATCAAAAATATCTGCAATGATTTTTGATAATTGATACCGTCTAAAATCAATTCGTTCTAAATCACTTTCAACATAATTTTTCAAAGGTGCATAAATCGCATTTTTTTCTAGAATAGGTAATAATCTATAAATTTTCCAAACAAGAATATCCTTAGAAAAGCGATTTTCATTTATATCAATATCACATAATTTCAATATTTTTAATATAAAATTTCTTGGTTGAATATATTCTACATTAATAGCAATAGTATTATCCAGTGCCAATATTTTATTTAAATAAGATTCCATTGCAACACTTTGCGTTATAACAATATCACTTTCAAATGGATCTTCCTTTAATTTTGATATTCCCTTGCAAAATTCATTCCCTAAATTTTCTAACTGATAATCACATTGCATTTTCTATTCCTTTTTTATTTTCCTATTCCCAATATAGTTAGGCGTTATCATTAAAATACTTTCTAAATTTTTAAATTTGTCTTTGTTCATTGGAAGCTATTAATGAATCTTTTATTTGTTTTAAATCCATTTTAATTTGCTCAATGAGTTTATCTGCATTTGAAAAATATCGTTCTTCTCTAATATATTTTATAAATTCAACATCAAGTTCTTCACCATAAATATCGCCTTTAAATTCTAGTAAATGGACTTCTATTTTCTTTTTAAGTTCAGAATATTGTTTAAATGTAGGAGAGTTTCCAATTATAATTGCAGCTTGATGCCATTTATTTTTTCCAACAACTTTTGCATAACCCGCATAAACTCCAGCTGGAGGGACTACTATACCACTCAATGCTAAATTTGCAGTAGGATAATTTAACTGATCTGTTGCAATATGCTGTCCAGTAATAATTTCACTTCTTAAAATATAATTTTTACCTAACATTTTGCTTGCATCCGATAAGTTTCCAGATGTTATCATTTTTCGTATAATAGTGCTACTAATAACATTATTGTCTAATATTTTTTCTTTGACAGCTTTGAAAATAAAATTGTGTTTATTTGCATACTTCGCAAGAAATGAAGTATCTCCAGTTCCTTTGTATCCAAATTTCCAATTTAAACCAACACATAAGCCTTTCAAATCAACTTCAGGAGATAAAAGAATATTATTTATAAATTCAGCAGGCGATAGTCTTGAAAAATTTTGAGTAAAAGGAATAACTATAATTTTTTTTACTCCAAACTGAGAAAGATAATTAATTTTTTGATTTAAAGAAGTTAATTGTCTCACTTTTGTATCTGAATTTAAAAGGTTTTTAGGATTTGGATAAAATGTAAGAACAACAGGGACACTATTACTTTTTTTTGAAATACTAAGTAATTCAGTAAGTAATAGTTGATGTCCCACATGAACGCCATCAAAAACACCAATAGCAATTGATACAGATTTTATCCCATATTCAGATAATTCATTTATGGAATTTACTGAAATTTTATTATCTTTTTGCATTCTAGAAATTATGACAAACTAGTCCATCTCTTAATTTAGGTTCAAACCAAGTTGATTTTGGAGGCATTATTTCATCAGCATCTGCGATATCCATTAATTGTTTAACTGTAGTAGAATACATTGAAAAAGCAACTTTAGCTCTATCAATCTCAACTAATCTTTCTAATTCTTTAGTTCCACGAATACCACCAACAAAATCGATGCGTTTACTTGTTCTCGGATCATCTATTCCTAGTAACGGAGCTAATATATTATCTTGCAAGATACTTACATCTAATCTTTCAATTACTCCTAATTCCTGCACATTAAATTTTGGTGTTAATTTATACCATTTTGCACCTAAAAACATACAAATTTCTGCATATTTCGCAGGACTTGGATTATCGGTAACTTCAATAGTAAACTTATCTTCAATTTTACTAATTAATTCTTCTTCTGATAATCCATTTAAATCATGAACAGCTCTGTTATAAGGTAAGATATTTAGTTGAGAACCAGGGAAAATAACAGTTAAAAATAAATTATACTCTTCATCTCCAGTATGTTTAGGATTTTGTTCACGACAAGTTGCTGCTGCTCTTGAAGCTGAAGCTGCTCTATGATGTCCATCTGCAATATACAATGCTGGAACTTCTCCAAATAATGAAGATATTTTTTGTCCTCTTGTTTCTCCAGTTTTCCAAAGTTTATGAACAACTCCATCTTCTGCCGTAAAGTCGAATAATGGTTTTTCTTTTATAATCTCTTCTACAACACCATCTATTTCAGCATTATCTTTATAAGTTAAAAAAACAGGTCCAGTCTGTGAACGCAAGGTCATAACATGTCTTGCTCTATCATCTTCTTTATCTTGTCTTGTTTTTTCATGTTTTTTAATAATATCATTATCATAATCTTCTGTAGAAGATGCTCCAACAACACCGATTTGCACATTGTCATCCATTTTAAGATAATAAACATACATATTTTTTTCTTTATCTAATTCTAAAGGAGCTATTTCACATAGTTTTTTAAAATTTTCAGCAGCTTTAGCATAAACCGCATCAGAATATAGATTAATTCCTTTTTCTAATTCAATTTCAGGTTTTGAAACTCGTAAAAAACTTAATTCATTATCTCCTGCGATTTGTGCAGCTTCTTCTGAGTTGACAACATCATACGGAACAGCTGATACTTTTTCAACTTTTTCAACAGTAGGTAACAATCCATTAAATGGTAAAACTTTAGCCATTATATTCTCCTTTTATTATAATAATTTATTTTGCAATATCATTAACTATATATCTATTTAGAAAAAATTTCAAATAAAAAAGAAAATAATTATCAAATTTAGCTAATTTTCAGATAACTCATTTCTGAAAGCATCTCTAACGAGAATTTCTGTGTCTAGTGGATTTGAAGTTTTTTGAATTGCCAATTTTTTTAATAATTTAAATTTCCCCCCTGAACCTGCTAGATTATATGATGAAAAGGCAACTTTGACTTTACCTTTTTTAGGTAGTTTCGATAATGCATCTTTCCCAAACATAACAATGTTTTTATTTGAATAAAATAAGTTGAATTTTTTATTGTGTTCATTCATAACTTTAATGATTTCTTCCTTAGTCAATTCAAGCACACCTATAGAATCTTCAAATGGAGCAGCTAAATAAAGCTCTTTCTCTGTAATATTCCCAGAAAATTTCACAAAATCTGGCAATGTTGATAAAAATACAAAATCTGCACAACTCGCAGATTTTATGGCTTTTGCTATCATTTTTGTGATTTCAAATGGACTCAAATTAACTGTGCTTTGCTTTAAAAGCCTTTGCTTTTGCGATTTGTGCAGTTTTAGAAATTTATCGACTCTTCGTAAAAGTGAAATATCCTCTTTTTCTGAAGATGATAAATAAAGTTGTTCTGCTGTTATTTCTAAAACTTTATGTTTAGAATTATCCACTTGAACTACTAATTTAAGAAGTGATTTTGCGTGATGTGCAGATTGTGAATACCAAGAATTATTGATTTTTATCTCAGATTCATTATGTATATGTCCACCTAAAATAATATCTATTTCTGGATGTAATTTTGTGATATAATGAATATTGTTTTCTTGTTGCATATTTCTACCATACAAACCATGATGCATAGCTAAAATGATAATATCTGGTTGCTCTTTAAGTATTTCTGGCATATAAAAATCAACCATATCAAGGATTGTAGAGTTCTCAATGTTTTTAATTTTATTGCCCCAAAGATAAAAATCTAATCGCGGATATGTCATTCCTAAAACTGCAATTTTGACTCCATCTTTTTCATACATTTTCCAAGGCTTAACTTTTGATGGAATATTCTTTGCAATAAGATTTGACATTAAAATATCAGAATTTGATGCGTCAATTAATTGATAAAGTTGCTCTATTCCAAAATCAAATTCGTGATTTCCAGGCACCCACACATCATATTTCACTTCATTCAAAAATTCAATACCGATTTGACCTTTTGTAATAGAACCTATCATACTTCCTTGAATTAAATCACCACAATCTATAAGCAGGTTATTTTTAGGATACCTTGCTCGTTCTCGTTTTATTAATGTTGATAATGCAAAAAAACCATTTTGATTATCTTTCCATTCCTTGCGTGCATAAGAATGAATATCATTTGTTTGAAAAATAACAACTTCTTTAATATCTGCATAAATCGCAGAATAGAAGAATATTAAAAATAGAAAGAATCTCATTTTGCGATTTGTGCAATAAAATTTTTATCTTTCAGAAGTTTTAATTGTTTGTTGTTTTGCTAATTTGAAAACTTTAATATTCATATCAATAACTTCAGGTTTGAGTTCAAAAGTTTTTCTAATAGCTTCTTCAAATACATCCTCAAATTCTGTTTTCCCAAAACCTGATAAAATTGTAGCAAAAGCACCTAGCATAGCAGCATTTGCACACTTCGCACTTCCTGCATCTTTCGCAATTTTTGTTGCTTCAATTGATAAGTATTTTATATCTTTGCGTGGGTCTTTAGGCAATTCTATATGTGTGCTATCATACACAACAACACCAAAAAGAGCGACATCATTATGAAATCTATCCATAGAAGCTTGATTTAAAACAACAAGAATATTAGGTTTTTCAACAAGAGGCGCACCAATGAAACCACTACTTAAAACAACCGAACAATTAGCAGTTCCGCCACGCATTTCAGGACCATAAGCAGGTAACCATGAAACATTTATTCCACGCATTTTGCCCATAGTCGCAATCATTAATCCTAAACTTAAAACACCTTGTCCGCCAAAACCAGCACATTTTAATTTATAATCTCTAGTTAGCGTGACAGGTTCTTTTGCTAATGGAGTTATATTTTCAAATAAAATTTCTTTAACTTTTTCTTTTGCAGTAATAGGCTTAGGTCTTACTATTGGACTTCTTTCATCTGCTATATCCTTAAAACATTTCAAAGGAAAGTATGGTATCATTTCTTTTTCAATAAAATTATCCGTTTCATCAGTAGTCATTTTAAAATTAACAGGACAACCAGATAAAAATTCAATTAAAGAAAACCCTTTTTTATCTTTCATATTTTGCATACCTTTACGCAATGCTTTTCTTGCTTGTCTAATATTTTTAGGTGATGTTAAAGCAACTCGTTCTACATAAATAGGCGATGTTAAAGCAGCAACCATTTCACTAACTTTTAACGGGAAACCTTCGTTATCAGCACTTCTTCCATAAGGGCTTGTTACGGTTTTTTGATCAATCAAAGTTGTCGGAGCCATTTGCCCACTTGTCATTCCGTAAATTGCATTATTAACAAAGCATACAACCATATTTTCACCACGATTAGCTGCTTGTAAAAAATTATTAAAGCCTATTGCTCCTAAATCTCCATCACCTTGATACGATATGACAAAATTATCAGGATTAGTTCTCACAATACCAGTTCCAACCGCAGGAGCTCTACCGTGAGCAACAGAAATAGAATTGCAATCGAAATAATAATATCCAAAAACAGCACAACCAACAGGAGCAATAAAGACCATTTTAGTCTGCATATCTAAATCAACCATAGCTTCAGCA
This sequence comes from Victivallales bacterium, assembly GCA_029934175.1. Taxonomy (GTDB): domain Bacteria; phylum Verrucomicrobiota; class Lentisphaeria; order Victivallales; family JAUVCU01; genus JAOZMT01. The sequence continues at coordinate 8,504 of JAOZMT010000050.1, forward strand.
ATTAATTTATGTAAAATTCCATGACCACAGCCAGGGCAATAGTGCATATTTGTTTTATTGCTTGGTCGTCTATCAAAAGATTCAAAAAAACCTGTTGAACGACCTAATTTAACTTTATTTTCCATTTGATAACTCCTTGACTTTATTGATGATTTCTTTAACAGAAGTAATATTTCCGCCCATACGATTATAAAAATGAACAGGCTTTGAACATTCAATTGCTAATTTAACATCATCAATCATTTGACCATTACTCATTTCTACGCATAAAAATTCTTTTGCATAAGTCGCAGTTTTTACTAAAATATCTTTTGGGAATGGAAATAATGTTATAGGTCGAATCATTCCAACTTTTATATTTTTTTTCCTAAGTGAATTAATTGCACTCCTCGCAAGTCGGCTAACTATTCCATAACAAACAATAACTATTTCAGCATCTTCTAGTTGATATGCTTCATATTGCTGTTCAGCATTTTCTATCGCTTTATATTTTTCTTGTAATTTAATATTTACCGCTTCTAAATCATCGTGAGCAAGGTAAATTGAAGTGATATAATTTCTCGCATTTTTTTCAGAACAATCAATAGCCCAATCAGGAGTAGTTTCATTTGGTTCAACTGGGTCTGGTAAAGATACAGATTCTAACATTTGTCCAATAACCCCATCAGTCATAACATAAACAGGAATTCTATATTTTTCAGCAAGTTTAAATGCTAGCATAGTCAAATCGCACATTTCTTGAGCTGAATTTGGCGCAAGAACAATGCATTTATAATTTCCATGACCGCCACCTTTTACAACTTGATTATAATCTGATTGTTCAGGTCCAATATTTCCTAATCCTGGTCCGCCACGAGTGATATCAATTATAACAGCAGGCAATTCAGCAGTTGCAAGATATGATACACCTTCTTGTTTAAGGCTAATTCCTAATCCAGAAGATGCGGTCATTGTTTTTTGTCCAGTTGCAGCCGCACCATAAACCATATTAATAGCAGCAATCTCAGATTCTGCTTGAATAAAGGTTCTATTCAATTTAGGAAACAACAAAGCTGCGGAATGTGCAATTTCACTTGCTGGTGTTATAGGATAACCAAAAAATGATTCACAACCAGCAAGCAAAGCTCCATAAACAGTAGCTTCATTCCCTTTTAATAACATTACATTTTTATTCATTTTGTTCCCTTTCTTCTAAAATATCAGCATTTTTGCGTCCTTCACTAAAA
>JAOZMT010000051.1 GCA_029934175.1 Victivallales bacterium
AAATCACAGAATATTTTCATTCTATATTTTTCATAAATTTTTCATAAATTTTTCAGCAAAGTCAGCCATTTCTTGCATTCTTTTAGCCTTTAGTTTTGGAAAAAAAAGATTTTCCTTTACCTCCTGAAGTGTAATAAATTCTAAATCTACTAGATTTTTCTTATAACACTTTTCTATTAGTGGATATGCCTCCACTGCTTTTAATTCATATAATGAACAAATTATAAAAGCATTTATTTTAGGTGAATTATATTCTGCTTTTTTTAGTTGATTTATTAAAAATGCTATAGACTCTTTTCTAGTTTCTGGATATTCAACTCCTATCCTTTCGACTGTTTCTAAAATACGCTCTTTAAGATTTGGTATATCATCAAAAACCTTAAAAATAACATTTAATGATGGAGGTCCTATTTCAAGCAATATATCTAAAATATCATCTAATAAAATATCATCATAAATATTCATTTCGTCACTCATTTCGTCACTCATTTTGTCATAGAAAAAGAGAATATGATCCAAGGCTTCTACAGCTTTCAACTGACCTAATGCTCTTGATGCATCTATTCTTGCATCAAAAGTATCTCCTTTTTTCAAAATTTCTATTAAATAAGGAATATCTTCTTCTATAATTCCTAACTCTGCATAATCTACTTCTAAAGCAGCCTTATCAACATTTTCAAATATCGCAACTAATGCTTCTATTCTTTTCGACATAATCTTTCTCCTTTTATTTTAATAAATTTAAAAGCTCTTTGACTGATAATTTACCAGCTGAATCTGTTCCATCTAATAAAGAATCTGCTAAAGCTCGTTTTGTTTTATGTAATCCTATTATTTTTTCTTCTATAGTCGATTTTGTTACAAATCGATAAACTGTAACAGGGCGTTTTTGCCCAATTCTATGCGCCCTATCCGAAGCTTGGTCTTCAACTGCTGGATTCCACCATGGATCCATGTGAATAACAAAATCTGCTGCTGTTAAGTTTAATCCTGTCCCGCCAGCTTTTAAACTGATTAAAAATATATCACCTTCCCCAGATTGAAATGCATTTACTCGCTCTTGACGCTTTTTAGTTGGCGTAGAACCATCTAAATATTGATATGATATTTTATTTTTATCACACGCTTTTTTGATAATAGACAGATAACTTGTAAATTGACTAAATACAAGAACTTTATGATTATTTTCTCTTAATTCTAGAACAGTTTCAATAAATAATTCTAATTTAGAACCTTTTATTTTTGATTTAGGACTAATCAATGAAGGATGACAACATGCACGCCTTAATTTTGTTAATTCTGCTAAAACTTGGATATGAACACCGCCAGAACCATCTTTTAATTGTTCAATATTTTCAAGAGATTCTCGCCTTAAAGCTTCATAAAAAGCTTTCTCTTCTTTTGACAACTCAACACTTAAATTAATTTCTGTTTTTGCTGGTAATTCATCAAGAACCTCAGTTTTTAATCTTCTTAAAATAAAGGGTTTTATTATATTTTTCAATGCTTTTTGAGCTTGTTTATCATGATTTTTTTCAATCGGCACAGCAAATTTATAAGAGAAATTAGATTGAGTTCCTAAAAAGCCAGGGTTTATAAAGTTAAACAACGACCACAATTCTGAAAGATGATTTTCTACTGGCGTTCCTGTTGTAATTATTCTAAACCCAGACTTTAATTTCAATGCAGCTTTTGTTCGTTTAGCCTTAAAGTTTTTAATTGCTTGAGCTTCATCGAGAACTGTTGTAGTCCACTCTATTTCTGTAATTTTTTCTTCTTCAGACATCAACAAGCCATAACTACAAACAATTAAATCAAAAGGTTGTAAATTCTTTAAAATTTCATCTCTATCTCCATCGCCAAAAAATGCAGTCCTTAGTGTTGGTGCAAATTTTGCACACTCCGCAATCCAGTTTAAGCAAACAGATGATGGTGCAATAACAAGTGTTGGTCCATCTTTTGCGCGTTCTAATATTACAGCTATTGCTTGCAGAGTTTTTCCTAATCCCATATCATCTGCGAGACATGCACCAACTTTCCATTGTGCTAATCTTGATAACCAATTAAATCCCTCTACTTGATAATCCCTTAAATTAGCTTGCAAAGTCGTTGGAAGCACAGGCTCAAACTTATCTGCTTTTATTGCTTTTTTAATTTGGCTTTTCCAAGCTTTATTTGATTTAAAATTGGGAAGTTCTGCAAGAATCGCATCTGCACTGTTCGCAAGTAATGGATGGATTTGTGTTTTTCCTTTAATATCAAAAGAGAAATCTGCGATTGATGCAATTTTCTTTTCTAATTCCTTTGTTAAAGCGATAAATTCACCACTTTTCAATTCTATAAACCTAGATTTTGACTCTTTTTGTAAAGCTAATAATTTTTGTAAATTTAAGACTTCATTTTCATCAATTTTCAATTCTCCATCTAACTCAAACCAATCAGTTGATTTATGAACATTTATTGACATATCGCTTAAAGAATACTTGTTTAAAACTTTAAATTTTTCACCTTCCGGCCAGTCTATTTTTATAGTATCTTTTATTTCTTGTAATTCAAGCAATGCCTCTAATGAATCTTCTGGTGAATCAAACTCAAATAAGGTCTCGTATTCTCCAATTATTGAAAATGTCGGACATTGATGAATAACCGCTTCTGCTAGTTTAGTTTCTTTATTTAAATCTCTCGTAACTTGTTTGTTTTCTCCATTGACTTCAGATATAATACTTTTTCCACCATGACCTGGCTTAAAATATGGTCCTTGTTCTCCAAATGGTCTAACAAATAATTCTGCTTGTATGCCATCGCCTATTGGCAATAAATGAACATGTATATCATTATTCGTTTCTACAGTAGCTATTTGGGATGCTCCAAAATTTTCTTCTCCTTGAATATCAGAATGAACTGTTAATATTGATGAGAATCCTGCAATTAAACTCTTTAACTCTTCTTCGCCTTTTTTAGGAATATATAATGAATTTTCTGGTTTCAGTAGTTTTGCAATGTTAAACTGTGCCTCTGTTACATCTAATATTTTATACCGAGATGATGTCTCACGAATAATGAAAGAGCCTTGTGTTTTTATTTCAGTCGATAAAGACAACTTAAAGTTATCTTTTTCTTCTGAAATAATTAATGTAACCTCTTCTTTGACAAGTTCGCATTTTACATTCGGAGAAGCATCTAAGAACACATGTGGATGTTTAATTAAAAACGGCAATGCTTTATCAGTATCAACTTCAAAGTTATAATTACAAAAAGTTATACTTGGATCTATTGTTTCTATAATTTTTTTATCTAAACTCAAAGTGGAAGGAGAATTTGCTAATTCATCTTTCAATCTTGTTGAGGATATAGAACGACCTTTTGACCATGTTCCTTGCTTTGTAACAATTTGTTCTTTTGCATAAAACGACAAACTAACACGATCTTTTATAGGACGAAAGTAAGCATCATACGCGTCTCTTTCTTTAGCAAACCACACAATTCGTGATTTTTTTTCTACAGGTTCTTCAATTAATCCATTTTCTTGATTAACGATATTTGTAAGTTTCATCAAAGCCCTTTGCCATTTATCGACAATTTCAAAACCTTTCGTAATATCATAATACTTATCTGCGATTTGTGCAATATATTTTTCACCTTTCTTTAATTGTTGATTTTCAGGAGATATAACCTTTAAAACACAATAAGTATTATAAGCAAACCAATCATTTTCTGCTTTTATATATTTTGTAAGTTCAGTTCCTAATTGTGTAATATGAGTATTTTGAATATGCTCATCATCAATAAGGAATAATAGAAAAAACATATATGAATAATGATTTAATGGACATTCTAAATTTTTGCCTAGACTTACTCGTCTGCCCTTTTTCATACCAATATACTTTTCAAATAAATTATAAATATTATTAACTTTACTTTTTTTAGATTTCAAAAAATCTATTGTCGCTAGCAAGTATTTATTATCAAAATCTTTGAGAGCTATCATAGTCATACAAAAATAAAAACCGTGAATTCCTGGAGGTCCATACTTTTTCTTACTCTTTCCTAATATTCTCTGAATTTCTGCAATATATAAATTTTTAGCCTCTTCTAAATCTCCTTCCATAAATGCAAATAACGCTGGATAATATGTGTCTAACTGCTCCGTTTCTATATAATTATTTATTGATTCATAATCTCCTGCATTGAAATATCTCACTAATAATTGCTCTAATAATATATTGCTTGCTTCAGTTAAATATTTACTTTTTTTTGATTTTAAAAATTTGTAAAGAAGCTCCATTTCACTATCTAGAAGTTCATCATTTGTTGCGATTAGATAAATCTCCATAGCTTTTTCAATATAACATTCAGGGATAAGATTCGCAATTTTTTCATCAAATTGATTAGTATATAACAAGTTATTAGAAAATAACTCATACATAGATTTAAAATAATCTCGATTCCAAGTAGAAAGACTTGAATATTTTTCAAATTCCATAATACAAGCCTCTGTATTGGCAGAATAAAAATTATATTGAAATGTGTGTAGCGTGTTTTCATATTTTCTTTGTTGTGTTAGTATTATTTTTAAATAGTTTTTTGAATGATCATTATTTTGGCAAGCTTTCATCATTGCATAAGGATAATATTGATCACTTATAGAAAAATAAGAATTTATTGAGGATTTACAAAGACTTTTATATTTGAAAAGTTTTTTCAAAGCTGTTAATTTTTGAGCTTTGCTTTTATCATTTAAATTATTTGCTTTTTCTGCACAAGCCAAAACCTTTGCTTTTGTTGTTTCTTTATATGATATTGCTATGATGTTCAACATCTCTTTCTCTAAATCTGTTAATTTTTCATATACTTTATTAAACCATTTCATTAAATTTCTCCATTAATTTGTTAATTTTTTCTATCACTTTATCAAAAAAGCTATTCCTAGTAATAATGTTAAAATCTCTATAAGGTATCCTGATAAACTTATTATTTTATCCGTTACTCCTCCATATTGACCGTTTGTCCAACGAATAATCCATTTTATCGTGAAATATATTATAATTCCTGATATAAATACTGTTACTATATCTGAAAAAATCCCTGCTATAAATAAAGTAGCGATTGTGGCAAATATAGGATATTTTTTCTTTTCATCAGCTAATTCAAAAAATGCCTCTTCTGTCGATAAATCAACTGACCTTGCTATCATTCCTTGCGATGAGAAATTTGCGATTAGTGCAACTATAATCCATGAAGACCAATCATAATATGCTAAAATTGCGAAGAGTGCAAATCTAAACATAAATAGTAATAAACCTATTGTCGTTGTTAATGGCGATTGATATTCTGTCAATTCATCATTCATCTTTAATAATGCTAATTTTTTATCTTCTCCTAAAATGCACAAGTCGCAAAATGACAATATAGAACACGAATTTCTTGCTGATGACAAATATTCTAAACTAATAACGACAAACAATGGAAAGACTATCACTAAGGCTTGTAAACTAATAAATAAACTTGAAATATTTGCGATTAGTGCAAATATTATTCCTATAATAAGCCCTATAACAGGAAATGTCATAAGTGTTAATGAATCATCTTCAACCTCTTCTTCATCGTCTTTAATTTTTAAGAACGATACCAATAGTTTTGGCAAAGGAATGTCTATTAAAATATCCCAAGTTTCTATAAATACTTTTTTTAATTTATTAATCATAATCTAATATTTTGCATACCCCCAATCTAATAATTTTGAAATAAACTTATCTCTTTGTTTTTGAGATGGATAACCCGTAACAATAGCTATCATTTCACGACCTTTTCTATTACAAGTTACTGTCGTGCAGAACATTGCTTTTTGAGTAAAACCTGTTTTCATTCCATAAACACCATCACAACCATTCACTAATCTATTATGATTTCTTAGCATAAATGGTTTTGTATCTTTACGAATATAATCTAGCCAAATTGATGCAAATTTCTTAATTGCTGGATGCTTAGATAACGCCTCTGCAAGTATAACAAGGTCATCAGCTGAACTAACATTACATTCCCCAGGTTTATCCCCATCTAGTCCACTTGGGGTATAAAATTTTGTATTATAAAGTTTCAATTTTTTTGCCCTAGCATTCATCTTTATAATAAATTCTTTTCGTGTGCCATTACCAAAAAATTCAGCAACTAATTCTGTTGCATCATTTGCACTTGCTATCATTATACACTTCAATAAATCCTGCAAAGAAAACTTTTCACGACTATCTAAATAAACCTGACTACCGCCAATTTTCATTGCAGTCTTTGATACTTTAACCATTGTATTCAAAGAAATATTTTTATTCTTCTTTATTTCTTCAATTGCGATTAATGCAGTCATCATCTTTGTCATTGATGCTATTGGCACTGCTTTTTTAGGATTTTTTGACCATAAAACTTTACGAGTTTTCATATCAACTAAAATTCCACTGCGAGCTAATCTTGTCCCTGGTAAACTTGCAATATTACCATTAATAGTTTTTGCATAATCAAATTCACGATTTGCATAAATCGCAACTTTTGGCTTTGGTATTACCTTAGGTTTTATTACTACTTTTTTAGGAATTATTTTTTTAGGCTCTTGCTTTACAATTACCTCTTCCTTTTTAACCCCTTCTTTCATTTTATCGTATTTAGTCCCTAAATAAAAAGACACTGTTGCTACAATAAATAATACTGTAATTTGAATTATATTTTTCATAAACCTATAAATATTTAGCAGCTATCGCAGCTAGAGGACTTCTCTCACTTTTAGATAAAGTAATATGCCCATGTAACTCTTGATCTTTTAACCGTTCAACTGCATACGATAAGCCATTACTTGACATATCTAAATATGGATTATCTATTTGATAAGGATCTCCTGTAAGAACAACTTTTGTTCCCTCACCTGCCCTACTTATAATAGTTTTTACCTCATGCGGACTAAGGTTCTGAGCTTCATCTATAATAACATATTGACGAGGAATACTTCGCCCACGAATATATGTCAATGCCTCCAAGTCTAACTTTTTATTTTTTAATAACTCATCAATTGCCTTGTGTGCAGCTTTTGAATCTTTTTTGCCAGTATGAAAAAGAAATTCAAGATTATCAAATACTGGTTGCATCCAATGTGCCATTTTTGAATCTTTATCCCCAGGCAAATATCCAATATCTTTTCCTAAAGGTATAATAGGTCTTGATACTAACATTCGTTCATAGATATTTTTATGCATAGTTCCTTCTAATCCAGTTGCTAAAGCTAATAAAGTTTTTCCTGTTCCTGCTTGACCAACTAAAGTTACAACCTCCACTTTTGGATCTAAAAGTAAACTTAAAGCCATTGACTGCTCTTTACTTCGTGAACGAATATTCCAAACATTTTCCAATATTTTTGAGTTTAATAATGTAAAAATTCCTTTGCCATCAGATTTTGCTATTGCCGTATGTTTAGGATTTGTATTATCTATAAACAATGCAAACTCATTTGGATAAAACTCTTTTTCTTTAAATTCAACCTGTTTATTTTTAAATAATTCACTAATCACATTTGGGTTTACTTTAACTTCTTTATTTCCAGAAAAAAGTTCATCCATATTAACTTTTTGTTTCTCGTAATCCTGTGCTTCAACTCCTAAGGCATCTGCTTTTAAGCGAACATTTATATCTTTCGATACAAATATAACATCTTCGCCTTTTTGATGAAAATTAAATGCAACACTTAGAATCCTATTATCTGGAACACTCATATCTAAACCGCAGTTATTATTATGATTCGTTACGATCTGCAATGAACCTGTAGCCTTTCCGCCTTTTGCGATATGTGCTAATGATACTCCATCACGAAGAGATCCATAATTTCGTAACTTATCGATTTTTCTGATAATATGACGAGCATTTCTACCTAATTCATCACTATTTTTCTTAAACTTATCTAACTCTTCTATTACAGTCATCGGCAAAACAACATTATTATCTGAAAATGATAAAATTGATTGCGGATTGTGCAATAACACATTGGTATCTAAAACGAAAATTTTTAACATATTTTAATACTCCCTTCCTTTTAATTTAACAAACTTATGATATATTATAACAACGATTTAATAAATAACAAATTTTTTTGTGAATATATTTACAAAAATTTAAAATAGAGGGAATTTATGAGCGAATTGAAAAAGACTGTTTTAAATGATTTACATATTGAGTTAGGTGCAAAAATGGTGCCTTTTGCAAACTGGAATATGCCTGTTCAATATCCTACTGGTATAATTAAAGAACATAACCATACTAGAAATGAAGTCGCTATTTTTGATATCACACACATGGGAGAATTTGTCGTTAAAGGCTCTAATGCTGCTGATGACCTTGATAAACTTATGCCGCGTTCTGTCTCATTACAAAAAGTTGGAACTTGTAGATATAATTTTTTACTTACAGATAAAGGAACTGTTATTGATGATTTGATTATTTATAGAATTAAAGATGATGAATTTTTTATTGTTGTGAATGCTGGAACAAGAGATAATGATGCTAAACATATAAAAGCACATTTATCGGATAAAACAACCTTTATTGATTCTTCTGATGATTTTGTCAAAATAGATTTACAAGGACCTAAGAGTCCTGAAGTTTTAATTAAACTAGGGCTAAAAAAAGAAGAGTTTCCAGGTTATTACAAATGGACAAATTGCAAAATAGAAGGAACTTCATGTATTTTAAGTCGAACAGGCTATACAGGTGAACGAGGTTTTGAATTATATATAGATAAAAAAGATGGCGTGAAAATATGGAATTTATTAATTACGCAAGATAATATTCTATCTGTTGGCTTAGGAGCAAGAGATACGCTTCGTCTAGAAATGGGATATCCTTTATATGGGCATGAAATGAATGAGGATACAACTCCTATTGAAGCTGGTTTTGGGAAGATGTTCAAATTAGATACAAAGCGAGAGTTTATAGGTAAAGAAGCATTAATAGAGTCATCAAAACAACCTAAAAAAAAGTTAATAGCTATAGAATTTGACGGCAGAAGAGCTGCAAGAGAAGGTTCAAAAGTATTTTTTAATGAAAAAGAAATAGGCATAGTCACATCTGGTGCATTTTCACCTTCATTAAACAAAGCAATTGCCTTAGCTATGGTTGATGGTTCTTTAAATATAAACCAAAATGATAAAATAATATGTCCTGTTGGAAGAAAAGAAATTATAGGTAGCGTAACGACATTACCTTTCTACACAAAAGGTTCTGTAAAATAAACCCCAAATAATCTTTGATTTATTTGTTTTTTATATAAAAATGAATATATTAATTAATTTACTTATTATTAACAACTTTAACTAACGGAGTCTTGTTATGCCAGCAATATCAATGTTTTACGGAATAATTGTCTATCTCTATTATTTAGATAATGAACAACATCATTTACCTCATATTCACGCTAAATACAATAGTGATGAAGTTATTATATCAATATAAAAATAGAACCATTACGATAAAATGATGAATCCAAGAGTTAAATCAGTAAAGGCAATTAAAGATTATAAATTAGATATTATTTTTGATAATAATGAAAGAGGAGTATTTGATTGCTCCAATTTTTTGGATAAAGGAATCTTTCAAGAACTTCAAGATGTTAACTATTTTAACAAAGTTAAATGTGAATATGGAACTGTTGTATGGCAAAATGAACAAGATATATGCCCAGATACACT
>JAOZMT010000443.1 GCA_029934175.1 Victivallales bacterium
CAATATTCAACAAGGAATTTCCAATAACCAATGAATAGAATGTTTTAATGTTTTTCTATCGGCAACAACTTTAATGGCTTGTTTTCTCTTTAAGTTTGTGCAACATATCTAACGCTCCGGATTCAAATTTGGTAATACCAAACCATTTTTTGCCTAAATCTTTTAGACTCGCTCCAATATGATAAAGTTCATTATCATCAATAATCATAAAACGGTCATGCGATTTGTGCAGAATTTTCATTTTTATTTTAGGATATTGTTCATTATATTTTTGTAAATCAAGTTTCATTTTAGGAGTTATATGTTGAGTATAAATAAATACGGCTATATTTTTATTTCGTTTTGAAAAAAGAGTCAATATAGAATCGTCAATATAATTATCAATAAGAACAATAGATTTTTTAGCATTACGAATTATTTTATTTATGAGAGCATAAGCATCAAAAATTTGTCCATCATAAAAGATGCCTTGTTTTGGTTTTAATTCATTCGCACTTAAAGCTTCAAAAAGTTTATTAAAATTATCATCTGATTTTTGAAATTTAATATCATTTGCTACAAGTTTCTGTTCGATATTGCCTAACCTTTGAAATATAGTTGCATTATTCGCAATTAATTTTCGCATTTCAACAAAAGCATCCATAATCTGAATGCTTATATTTACAGCGACCTCACTATGTAAAACAGTTGCTAACATAGCAATACCTTGTTCAGTAAATACAAATGGTAAATTCATAGAATGTTTTAATGTTTTGAACCGGTCGCAATTTGCGACCAGTTCATTCATTTCTATTTCATTTAATTGAAATCTAAAACGATTTGGAAAACGATTTAAATTTCTTTTAACCTGTTCATTTAAGCGTTTTGTTTCAACATTAAAAAGCAAAGCCAAATCAAAGTCTAACATAACTTGTAAACCACGAATATTATGAATTTTTGAGCGTAAGATTTCATTTTTAGGCATTGGCATCATTTGATCATTTAAATCAAAAATATCGTCTATTCTTATATCTTTTTCAATGATTTTAAGCAAAATTTCAACCCCTTGTTTTGTAAAAACAAAAGGTGCAAACTTAGAATGCTTACCCTGCTTTTTTAAGGTCGCAGAATCCTTGTTTAAGGTCGCAATCTGTGATTTTAAATCTTCAAATTCATCTTTATTTAATTGAAATCTATCTGATTCTTCAAATAGATTTATATTTCTTTTGACTCTTTCATTTAATCTTTTTACTTCAATGTCAAAAATGTCAGCTAAATCCCTATCAATCATTACTTCACAATCTCTAATTGTATATTTTTTATTATTCATAACCTAATTCCTTTTTTCTTATCAATAAAATTAGACACACAATGTGTCTTATTTCTACCAGCATTCATTTACAGAATACACTAATTTTATATTTTACCTAATCTTCAACAATGAAAGCAAATATTTATCATACCAATCTAAATTACAAAAGTCTTTTTAATATTAATATAATAATCTAATTATTAAAACTTCAAGCAAAGACTTAAAAAAAACTGAATTCTTTTCTTATATAATTGGCATATGCCAATTATTGTGCTATAATACTTATATAAATATATGAGCAAATAATTAAAAAAGGATTAAAAATGAATGTTGTTATAATAGGTTTAGGGTTAATGGGTAGTTCGTTAGCACTAAATTTAAAGAAAAATCAAGATATTAAATGTGTTGCAGGTTTCGATGAAAATATCGAAAATCAAGAAAAAGCTCTTGAATTAAATTGCATAGATCGCATTATTTCTTTTGATGAATGTAAAAAATATGATGTGATTATTCTTGCAATTCCTGTAAATGCAATTAAAAATACTATATCAAAATTAAACGATATTAATGAAAAAACAACTATCATTGATTTAGGTAGCACTAAAAAAGATATTATTAGTGCTGTCCCTAAGAATATAAGAAAAAATTATGTGGCTTGTCATCCAATGACTGGAACTGAAAAAAGTGGTCCTACTGCTGCTTTTGAAGAACTTTATCATAATAAAAAAATAATTTTTTGTGATATTGATGATAGCGGAGAATATCAGAAAAATATTGCTATAAAAATCTTTAGTGATATGAAAATGAATTTAGTTTTTATGAATGCAGATGAACATGATTTGTATATGGCTTCGATTAGTCATTTACCTCATTTGTTGAGTTATGCTTTAACAAATAGTATTCTAAAACAAGAATCATCAGATGACATGTTAGATATTGTTGGAGGAGGATTTCGTGATATGTCTCGTTTGTCTAAAAGCCCTCCAAGTATGTGGATAGATATTTTTCTAAACAATAAGGAAAATATTTTAAATATATGTGAAATATTTGAAGATGAAATTAAAAAAGCAAAAAGTTATATAAAGAATAATAATAAAAAAGCAATTAAAGATTGGATTCTTAATGCAAACAAAAAAAAGGAGTAAAAAATGAAAGGATTACCAAAAGAAGTAAAAGATGCATGGGAATTGCATAAAAAAGAAGTTGTTTTTACAACTGTAAGTAAAGATGGAACGCCAAATTCTGTTTATGTGGCAATTATATTTTTCTATGATGAAAATACAATTGTCA
>JAOZMT010000444.1 GCA_029934175.1 Victivallales bacterium
TTGATTTCCATCATTCTATCTCTTGTTAATGGATATTTATATAATAATAATAAAGCTATACCCAAAAATATTAAAGGTAAAAATACTAAAATTAAACGCATATTTAAAAATACACCTTCTGCTTGGTTCGCCCCATTATCAATATCAAAACCAGACATAATAATAACTATACTTGTCATAATTGCACCTAATGGAGCTAATGCTTTCATAATCATTGCATTAACCGCCCCAAACATCCCTTCTCTACGAACTCCATTACGAAGTTCATCAACATCTGTTACATCTGCCATTAATGTTCCCATAACAGTATACATACTTGAAATTCCTACAGACCCAAAAAATGGAAGAATAAACATAAGCATAGGATATCCAGGTTTATATGCAAACCAAGTAGCAAAAGCATTACATATAAGCATAAAAATGGCAAATCGTAAAGCATTGTGTTTTTGATATTTATTACAAATCCATGTTATTAAAGGAATAGAACCAATTGCAAAGATATAAGCAAAAGACTGCAACATCGCAAGATAAAAAGCACCTTCTAGCATACTTCCGCTGAAAACCCAATAAAGAATTAGATAGCTACCTGACATTGTTGCAATACTAACTCCTTTCATTAACATAAAGAACAAAGCAAACACTCTCCAAAATTCTGGGATACTTAAAGTTTCTTTCATAGAGCGAAGGATTGGAATCTTTTTCTTTTTTTTATCAATTACAAATTTTTCTTTTGTATTTAATATTGAATATACTAAAAGAGGAATAGCTATTATAGCAGCTATTACTCCAACCCAAAAAGTTCCATCAATTCCATCTGCAAAAATAGGAAGTAGAATAAAAGGAAAAAGCCAAGGTGTTATTAAACCTATAACTTTATTCATTATAGAACGAATAGCTTGCACTTTAGTTCTTCCATTATAAGATGGAGCAAGTTCTATACCTAAAGCATAATATGGAACCGACCTTATAGTTCCAACAGTCGCCATAGCAATAAGAGCAATAATCATATATATAGCTATTTTATCTTCTTGAGGTTTTGTTCCCAAAGTTGCTATTCCTGCACTTATATTTTGAATAAAACTAGGTTTTTCACCTCTAATTTTAGCACCTTTAAAACGAGATAAAATCACTTCTGAATTCAAATAATTAGGTAGTCCTAAAGTTCCTTCAATCAATTTAATCTTTTTATTATCAACTTGCTTACTCAATTTTTCTAATAAGAACTGATGTAAAGATTTCATATCTGACAAGTTTTCTTTTTTCATAATAGAATCTATAATAATTTGCTCATCTTTAGAGATACTATACTTTGTTAAGTCCATATTATGAGAAGCACCTAATAACAGATATTTTATATGAAGGTTGATATAATTTTCAAATATAGTTCCTTCTGCCAGCAAAAGTTTTTTAGCAGCAAATAACTCTTCATCTGTTACTTTTAAACATTTACTATTTATTAATTTTGCGACGGCTCTAGAAACTTTACCAGACTCTATTGATTTTTTCACTATTTTTTCATTCTCGATATTTTCTAAATTCACCTTGAAATTTCTAAAAAGTTTCAATATAGATTCTGTTTTTGTTAAACATAATGATTCTTTTAATTCTGTTTTAGTAAATTCATTATATGCTAAATTAGAGATAATATCAATACAGATAGATATGGCATTTTCACTCTTATAATCTGCATTAATAAATTTTTCTAATAAATCAATCGACTCACTTTTTAATATTTCTTGTTTTTTAACATTAGTAAGCTCATTTTTTATTTTTTCAATAAACTCATCTCGCTCACTTAGAAGTGTAACTTTTGCACTTTTTAAATAACCATCTAATTTATCAGATACTTTTTTATTTTTTAGAGCCGAACTAAATTCTAAATATTTTATTCTTTTTTCTACAGTTAAAACAAGACAGTCTAAAAGTTTATCATATTTTTCAGTATAATTTTCATTTGATTTTTTTATATCATTTGTATCAATATTTGATATTTCCAAATTGTATCGTAATTGTTTCTTGCCTTTATCATCTAATTTAGGAAAACATTTCCAATATGGCAAATTATAATATTGACCGAGTATTTCAATAAGATTTTTTTCTAATAAAGATATTCTTGCACGATATATTGATTTATCTGCAAATGTATTATATTTGAAATCAATATCTGTCCCATCATAATTAAAACCAACATACTCATTTCTTAATTTTAAAGTATCTTCTATAGTTTCAGCTAAACCTCTATCTTGTTTATATTCTTTTTCTATTTTAATATTATTCTCAACAATGAATTTATTATCTAAAGTCATTGTAGTTGATAAAGTGCTCCCAATAAACGAAGGAGTTTCGTCATCTTTATTTATATCTAAAGGTTCAAAACCAACTGTTTTAATGGTTAATGGAATTCCACCATTATCAACTAATTTTATATTAGCATTGATTTTCTTTAATGATGATTGTATTAAATCCTTAGTATTATTTATCTTATTATTTTCATCATATTCATAATTATTGGATAATGTAAGTTGTAATTTTGTCTCACCTATTCCATATCCTTTTATCATTTTCCCAAACTT
>JAOZMT010000052.1 GCA_029934175.1 Victivallales bacterium
CATCCGTCTCGGTGGCAGGATGTTAAGATACTGATAGAATACTTTATTTAAGAAATTATTCTTATACAAGCGATGTTATATATTTAGTAATCTCCATTTTACCACAAAGTAGACGAAGTTTTTCGCAAAGGACACAAAGGTTTAACTTTGTTTCCTTGTGGTTAAGTATAATTTAATGTGGTTCACTGAATATATACCTTAAACTTAAAATTCGCTTATTGAAATTAGCCAGAAAATGTAGCAAATTTGATTAAAAAAAGGTGATTACATAGAAAAGAAATGGTGGGCGACGAGGGACTCGAACCCCCGACATTCACGGTGTAAACGTGACGCTCTAGCCAACTGAGCTAGTCGCCCTTTTTATGATAAGAGTAATATATCATCTTTTTGAGAATATACAACTTTTTTTAGAAAAAAATTATGTTTTTTTAAAGAATAATGCTCACTTGCTCGTTTACTTTAGTCATTAATTCTTCTAGTGTTGAGACATTTACTGTTGCTCCTGCTGCAAGTTCATGTCCACCACCATCTAGTGCTCTAGCTATTTTACCTACTGATATTGTTGGAGTCTTGGATCTAAATGATAATTTAAATGATTCATCGCGTTTTGTAATTAATAATGCTATCTCAACTCCTTTTATTGCACGAATCGCATCAATTAAACCATCTATGTCTTTTAAATTGATATTATACTTGCTTAATAAATTATCATCTAAATAACACCATGCAAATTTTCCATTGTATTCTAATTGCAAAGAATTATGAATTAAATCAGCTTCTAATTTTATTAATTCTATTGGTTTCGAGAAAAAAGAATTTATTATTATTTTTTGATATTCAGCCCCTAGTTCTAATAATTTAGCAGCTACTTTCATTGTAGTTGAATTAGTGTTGTTAAATCTAAAGCAACCAGTATCTGCAATAACTCCAGCCATGATATAAGTTGCGATTTGTGCAGAAATATCACATCTTAGGAAATTTAATATATCAAAACATATTTCTGCACATGCCGCAGATTCTGTGATGTAATTAGTATCAGCAAAATTTGAATTGTCTATATGATGATCAATATTGATAGTTTTCTGTTTGATTTTATCGAACTCTAAATTTGAGGGCAGGGCGATTCGTTTTTCATTTGAAGTATCAAGAAAAATGAAATAATCATATTTAGAGAAATCTATAATAACATCATCACTGTAATAGTCATCTGTAAAAATGTCTGAATATACTTTTGGTAATTTATTTTGAATATATAAATCTACACTTTTAGCTCTATTTCTCAATGCATTGAGCATTGAAAATGAAGAACCTAAAGCATCGCCATCTGGGTTGACATGAGTGAATATAAGAAAATTATTATTAGCTTGTAGAATATCTGCGACTTGTGCAATAGTTGTATCTTTTGACATTGTTTATAAACCTTCTAAAATAGCCATAACCCTATCGCCTTCCTCAATATTTTTGTCATATATAAACTCTAAAACAGGAGTATTTTTTAAAGTAACAACTTTTGCAATTTTCTTTTGAAATGCAACACGATTTTTTCTTAAATATGTCATTATTGATTTATTTTGTTCCTCTGAGCCATTTAAAACACTGATGTAAATTTGAGCTCTTTTTAGATTTGGAGTTGTGTCAACTTTTGTAACAGAAACAATTAAATCATGAAAAGAAGATCTTTCAAACTCCATTAAATTTGCAATTTCTCTTTTCATTAATTCATTTACTCTGGTCATTCGTTTTGGAGCAGGCATTTATTTTATCCTTATTTTTTGTGATTGATATTTAGAATTAGAATATTTAGTTTTTGATTTTTGTTTATTTAAGTTTGTATTAAATAAAGCATTTACAGAAGAAACCGCCATAAAATTTTGAAAAGCAGTAGGTTTTAAAGAAGCAGTTTTGTATGTATCTTCATTTGACAATATTTTTTGAAATAGATATTTATCTTCCTTTTTTACAAATGATTTGAAGTTATTTTTTGTTACACCATTCCGTAAATCAGCATCATTTTTTAAATTAGCTAAAACTTCACCAGAATGAATATTTATCCATTTGATTTCTAACATAGCTCTAAAAGGAGAATAATTGTTTACGCTTTGCAATTTGCATATAAGAATAGAATCACATTTTAAAGTTTTTCCTATTTCTAGGATTTCAGGAATGTTATATGTTCCATTTTTAATTAAATTATTCCAATTTATAGCATCTTTAAGGGATTCAACTTCTTTAGAATAAACTAACTGTCCATGAATTTTTTTTGCCATTTCAAGTTGAAGAAAAGAACCAACACCATTAGCGAAATTAGTAAATTCTTTATTTTGAACAATAGGAGTCAGTAATAAGACATTACCTTTTATATCAATTTTACTTAAATTATGATTTGAAACTCTAACATGATTATCTTCAATTAAGTTAGTGCAACCAGTTATAGATAGAGAAATCATTATTAAAATTAGTATTTTATACATTTTAGTCTCCTTTTTTAATCTTCATATTCACAAACTAATTCAGAACATCTACCACAAGGACACTTCACTATAATTTTAGAAATAGCATCATTTGTTTTTTCAATAACAATGGCTGGTGGTTCATATTGAAAATCGTCACTATCTCCGCCAACTATTTGTGTTTTATGATCGGTATTTTGTATATCTTTGGCAAAAATAACGGATTGTTTTTTTTCTTTTTTAATTTGAGAAAAATCAAAACTTATACCAGAAATAATATTTAAATCTTCGTTGTTATCCGCCATTTTATTTCACCTTAATTCTTAAATTGTTACCTACAGATTTCATATAGCCATAAACTTTATTAAGTTTTTTATCATTTTTTTTGATTTTTTTATTGGATTGAATCTTATCTTTTATTTCATCCATCCAAGGTTGAACTTTATTACTAGAATCCAACCAAGCCTTTGTAACTTTATCAACTTTATCTTTAATCTTTTTAAAACCTTCATTATCTCCAGCTAAAATCATCAAGCGAATTTTATCGAAACATTGAGTTCCTTTCTCAAAAGAATTTTGAAAGTTTTTAAAATGTCTTTCATTAATAGCATTTTCAAATTGAATAGCAAAACTATTCCATTCATTAATCAGGTCTGAGTAAATATTATCCATTACCCTTTACTTCTTTAGCAACTTTTTCCCAGCCTTCAGTTAAGTCATCAATCATTGGGATTAACTCTTCTAATTTACTTGCATCTTTTTTATTATTTGCTTCAAATAGTAAATCTGTCCAAAAATCATATAGAGCTTCTAAATTTACAGCAACATCTCCACCTCGTTCTTTATCAAGAGCAAGTTTTAATTCTGAAATTAGGTCAGCAGCTAGAGTTATTGCATCATTCGCAAGAGCAATGTTTTGTGGTTCTTGACTTTTTATATAACTGATAGCCATTCTGATGTTTTTTGCAATACCTTTATAAACCATTAAAACCCTTTGTGCTGGGTTTGCTGTTTTTGCTTGCACTTTTTGATATGCATTTGATACTCTTTTAGCCATAAATCTATCTCCCTATTTTGTTTCTAATTGTTTTTTTACTTGTGGAAAAAGTTCCTTTAAAGAATCTATTATATCAGTAAAGTCGAACCTTAAAATATCACCTATTTCAGTGAGGTCACCATTTTCAGTTTCTTCTTCTAAAGTTTTCATCATTTTTGAAAACTCTTGAATGATATTATTTAAACTTTCTTTTAAATCATCATCTAAAACTTCATTTAAGTTTACATTAATAGTATTACAGAAAGATGCTAATGCGTCTATTCCTGGAATAAGGTGGTCTGTAATATTTTGGAGTCCATCTACATCCTCGCCATCATCAAAACAATCACTTGTTGCAATTAGCATATCTTTTAGTCGATCTAATTCTTTATTAGATTGTGATAAAGCTAAAACGATAGATTTTTCAAATTCCGTATTTTTTTCTTCATTCATAAAACTTTTCCTTTTTTTAATTAAATAGTAACTTATAATTACTATAATACTTATATTAAAATAAATCAAATAAAAATTGATATTATTTGAACATATTTGCGATATATGCAATGCATAAGTCGCAAAACTCCTTCAATATCCAATATTCAACAAGGAATATCCAATAAACAATTGTTCAGGCAGGATGCCCGAACCACATACATTGTTCAGGCAGGATGCCCGAACCACATATTTTTTAAATATATTTATCTGATGAATTTAAAATATTCATTGATTTTGTATATTTGTGTAATTTATTACGCCTCGCACCAGCTTTGACAGTAGTTGAATTATTGGAAATAACTGCGGGTTGTGCAGAAACATTTGAAATAATTGCGGGTTGTGCAATTGTGCTTCCTGGCATAAAAGGTAATTGTGTTCTTAGAGAATTTCTTTGTTTTTTAGGAATTTTAGCAGCTCTAACAGAAGAAGTTATATTTTGAGTTTTTTGATGATTTTTCATATTCATCATTTTTTTTATCATTCTTTCATTTTCACTATCTAAAACTAAAAGTTGTTCTGTAACCATAGCTAATTCTCTAATTGAACTTTTAACTCTATCTTGTTCAGTAGGATTATTAGTAGAATTTCTTTTTAAATTTGATAAGACAACTTGATTTTCTTCAAAAGTAGAAACCAGTTTGTTTTTTCTTTCTAAGATAGTAATAACTTCTTTAGGGGAAACATTCCCTTTTTTTTGATAAAAGGATCTTTCATTTTGTAATATAGTTAATAGATTCTTACAACTTTTTAATTGTTCGTTTAGTTTAGATAAAAAAGCACTCATTTTAATCTCCTTATTTTTTTTAAATTTTTATAATCTTTTTCTATAACAACTAAAGAATTAATAAGGTTAAGTTGGTCTTGAATTGACTTAAACGAAGCTTCATCTCCTTTTGTTGAAGTAAGTTTGGATTTTAAAGTATCTTCATACTTTTTCCCAACTGCTTCAAGTTTAGAAGAACCAAATAAAGGAGTTAAAGCACGAATATACCAATAGTTTATCCAAGGTTCTCCAGCAAAATTTTCACCTAACTTATCAGTTAGAGGGTGAATTGCCCAAATACCTTTTGCGTAAGCATATTCTAATAATCCTTCATTCAAGCTTCTTAAAAGTTTTCTTTTTTCCTCAGCCTTTAATTCTTTGGAGCTTTCAACATACTTTAAAAGTTTTTTAGCATTTAAAAAATATTTAACATCTCCACGCTTTAGTTCTAGCAGAGAGCGTGCCACAAGTGGTTTTATTTTATTTTTTTCGTCAGAAATTGTCGAAATAAGGACATTTAGTCTACGAATAGCCTCTCTTTCTTGATTTCTTTTAACAGCAAGGTCAGCCCAGTCTAAATAAACATCATTCTTATCGGAAGTATCTAGGACCTCATCTTTGATAGTGTTTAATACAATTTCAGCTTTTTCAAAGTCTTGTATTTCCTTAAAAGCTTTTCCTAAACTAGCGGTAATTCTTAAAAAATCAGTATTGCTTTTATTTGCACCCTTTTTTATTTTTTTCAATTCAGCTAAATACATTTTATTAGCAATTTTCATAGCAGAATAGAACATATCATTATCAGTATAAAGCTTTAATAGATGATTTAGCATTTGTTTAGTTCTTTTACCTTTTGGGAATTTAGCTAGATACATCTTTATTCTAAAGATATTAATGGCAGGGCTAACATTAGATTCAGCCCCACATTTATAATAATGATAATATATATCATCCTCCTCTTCCTTTGAGTATTTTCTAATATTGAAACAGTCTAGGAACTTTTTCTCAGCATTTTCATAATCTTCATCGTGAAAATATAGTTGTGCTTGGATTAATGCTAAGTCTTTATAAAACTTATTCCATAGGTTTATATCTTCCTTTTTTAAGCCTTTTAACATTGCACGAATTATTTCATAATATTTATTTCTACTTTGAGGATCTAATATTTCAGCAAGGTGTTTTATTAAATTTTCATTGTTTTCTGGCATAAAATCAGGAATCGTTTTTGTAATATTTTTTTCATTAGGATACCTAGTAAAAAGCAGTTTTATATTATCAAAAGCAGCATCAAGTTTTCCAATTTTTTTATTTAACAAATATAGTTCAGTAACAATATCAGAATAATATTCATGATTTTTAAATTTTGCAGCAGCAGCATCATATAATTTAATAGCTTCAGTGTAGTTAAAATTGACATCTTTTTTTAATTGGTCTTTAATTTGGATTTGTTCAGTTGACGATTTTTTCAAATTTATTTCTTTGTCATTTTTATTTTTTTCAAGTAATGCTAAAGCTTTATTTTGTCTATATTTACCAGCAAGCATTAAAGCCTCTACTTTTACAACTTCATTAGTAGAAGAATAATTTATTTTATTTAAAGTTTTATAGATATTTTTCCCATCATTTCTATAAATAAATATTTCCAACTTACCCTTTTGTGCTAAAACAACCTCTTTACTCGTGATAGGCGCTTCTTTTATTATAGAATTATAGTGGTCAAAAGCATTATTAAGTAAATTCTCCTTAAATGTTTCTATTGGAATTGTAGTTTTTGTAGTTTTTATAAACTGCTTTAGTTTTTTATCATCTGTAGCAATGTCAAAAAACAAATCAGCTTTTTGCCTTAATGCTTGACTCCACAAGTTATCATTATCTGACTTCCCTATAACTTTTTCAAGTATTTGTAATGCTTCATAATACTTGCCTAGTTTATTTAAGCATTTAGCCTGATGCAAGTTTGCAATCCATAAATCATCGGTGTATAAAAGAGATAACGAGTCATCAGCCTTATATGTTTCAAGTGCTTTTTTCCAATTCTTACTTTCCAAATATATTGCACCTAACTTACTTTTTATATTTTTAATAACATTTTTATCATTAAGTTTAATAGCTGCTGTTTGAGCTTTTTTAAAGTATTTTTCAGAAATAGAAAAATAATATTCTTTTTCTTTTTTTGTTAAAAGTCGAGAATTTTTATATTTGCTTAAGTATAAATCTCCAAGAAGTGTATTGTATCGAATTTTCTGATGTTCGTCAAGTATGCTTGTGTCGAAATTTATGACATCATTAAGAATAAAAAAACTATCTGGATTCTTTCTATGAATCTTTTCATAACTTTTTAAAGATTTTTCTATACTAATAATTCTTTCTTTTTTTAGATTTTTAGATTCTTCAATCCATTTATCTTCCTCTTTCATAATGTAGTGCAAAGTTCCATAAGCTAATGCACCAGCCAAAATGATAGACCCTGATATTGTCAATATTGTTTTTATCATACTAATCCTTTAAATAAATCGTTGCGTTCATTATCTTGTATTAACTTTGAAAATGGTGTATTTTGAGACTCCATATATTTTGATATAGCATCTAATAAATTATTTTTAGATACAGGTTTTGATAAAATTTCTTTAACTAAGGAATTTTCCCTGACACTATTCAATAATGATGGAGATGCTGCTGTTAAATATAAAACAGGTAATGAAATATTTGATTTAATCATTTTTGATAGCAAATCAATACCTTTACCATCTGTTAAATCATGATCACATAACATCAAGTCAAATGATCTAGTTTGTATAATATTCCACGCTGAAGTTAAATTTGGAGCTGTAATAGGCAAGTATCCAGCATCTTCTAATATATCAGAATAGTTCATTAAAACAAGAGGATCATCGTCCACTATAAATATTTCTCCTAGTATTTTCATAAAACTAATATTTTTTGAATTGTTTAGCAATATCGTCATTAGGGATAATTAATTCAACGCCTTTAGAAATCATAACATCAGCCCCTTTTTTGCTGATTTTATCTTTATTCACGCTGTAAATATCAAGCCATCTTTCAGAATCACCATAAACTTCAGGAAGGTCGCTTATATTTGCAATAGTGTCGCGTTTTTGAACAGTGTAGTATCTAATTTCACTCGGTTTTAAGTCTAATTCAGAATTCTCATTACTTTTCTCATTATTTTTTAACAGTTCTATTATGCTAACTTTGTTATCAATTTTCTCTTTTAAATTCACTATAGTTGTTTCCGACTTTGCAATAGTTTCTATAACTTCATCTATTTTGTTAATGTCTTGAGATATTTTTAATCTTAACTCCCTTTCAAATCCATATCTTTCAGCACGAACTTTCATTTGTTCTATTTTCCCCAATCCATTCATATCATGTAAATTTACTTCTGATTTTTTAAACTTTGTTAATCGATCTTTTATAGATGTAATAATTTGCTTAATTTCAGAATTGCCATTTAACTGCACAGTTCGCAAATTTTTAATCTCGCTATTCATCTTTTTAACATCTTCCTCAAATTTTTCCACCCCAGAATATGCTTTTATAGATAATAAACAACATGTAGCAAAAAGTAACAACTTTCCAAAAAATTTCATTTCAACTCCTTTTTTTACCTAAATTCGTCAAGTAATAACGCATTTTAGATTATTTAATAATTAGTATTATGCACAATTCGCAGAATATATGCCAAAATCATAAATAAAATAACTTTTTTTATTGATTTTTCCACTTTTATAATGTATATTATTGAATTATTTGATAAAATGTGGGAAAATAACCCTTTTTTTGTAACAAAAAAATATTATGAGGAGATTATGATAAAGCTTATAGATAAATTTAACTGGGAATGTGGGTGTTGGATTACACACATAGTATTTTTTGCAATAACAACTATTTTTGCGACAGATGCAATAACGGCAGATAACACTCCAGAGTCATTACTATATTATTCAGTTATTTCTTCCGTTCTTGTCTTAATTTCAACTATTAATATCTTTTTTTCATCTGAGAAATTTAAAAACATTATTCCTAAAATAAAATACATTGTTGCATTATTTATTGTGATAATGAACACATATATAATACCATTTTCCTTAAATGCTTATGGACAAGCCCCTGAAATAGCTTTAACTACAACACTTTTATATCTAATTATTATTATAGCAATTTCACCTAGAACCGTTGCAATAGGTGCATTAGTTGCAGCAATTTCATTTTCTTGTTACTTTGTTAGTGAAAATTCTAGATTATTAGCTCAGTCTGAAACAATAGAAGAAGTGAAAGAAGATAATAAAGAAGAAGATAAAAAACTTACTTTAAAAGAAAAAAAAGAAATAGAAAGAAAGCAAAATATTATAGAAAATGAGAAAGCAGCTGAATTACAATCAAAATATATATTATTATCGATATACTTTGTCTTAGCTGCATGTGTCGCATTTTGTTGGCGATTATTAATTAAAAAAATGGTTCAATTATTTAAGCTTGCAGGACAAAACACATCTTCTTTGTTTGCTAAGAAAATCAAAAATTTAGAAGATACTGTTGATAAAAGTGAAAGTGAAAAGCTAACGATGAAAGAGGAAATGGCACTCCAAATAATGGAAATGAATCAATTAACAGGTGCAGAAGTCGATTTCTCTGAGTATGAAGAAAAAGATAAGAATAAAGATAAAGCTGTAAAAGAAGTAAAAGAAGAAAGCAAGGAAGAAACTAAAGAAGAAGTTTTAGACGCAGATATTGTAAAGTAGGTTATCCTCGTAAAATTAAAATTTGGGGAATGTAAAAAGGAGAAAAAGATGAGTAGAAAACATTTTAATACAGCAGGTCCAGTAAATATGGAAGAGCATTATAAATTAAATCCATTGGAAAGATGGGATTTAGAAGAAGTAATGGA
>JAOZMT010000445.1 GCA_029934175.1 Victivallales bacterium
TTAGTGTTTATTAGTGGTGAATATTTTAATTAATGACCGGCGTTAGGAACAAGTCAATCTTTTTTAAAGAAGATACTTAAAAACTAACAAAACTAACAAAACTAACAAAAAAGTGACAAAAAATTCTAAAATCACTTGACTTTTGGTCAAATGTGTGATAAACTATCAATAGTTACAAAAATATTAATAAAATTAAAAAAGGAGAAATTAAGATGAGTGAACATGAAAATGCAATTCCAACCTATGAGGACATTCTTGAAGCACAGAAAGTGACTTTCCAAGATGTTATTGATCATGCAACAGGACCAGTTATTTCGTTCATAGCACATGTTATTATTATTGCTCTATGTGGTTCAATAGTGATGATTGATGGGAAAAATGAAAAAACAGATATTGAGGTTCAAATCGAAGAGGTTGATATTACTGAAATTGAAGAGCCTCCAGAAATTCCTGAAACAGAAATTACAGAATCTGAAACTGATGTGGAAGTAGAAGTTGACGCTCCTGATGTTGAAGCTCCTGAAGTTGACGCAGAAGATATGGATGTTGAAGATGTAAGTGAAGAAATTGAAATGCCTACTGTTATGAAAACTAATAATTCAGCATTGGTTTTGCCTGGTGTTTTAGGAATGCGTTCTGGTGGTAATCGTATGAGAATGATAAAAAAATATAATACAGGAAAAGGTCGTGGTCGTGGAGGAGCTTCTGCTGCTCAAATCGAATTAGCTACTACTCGTGGATTGGACTGGCTTGCAAATCATCAAAATGAAGATGGTTCTTGGGGGGCAATTTATAAACCTGGAATGACAAGTCTTGCAATGCTTGCACTATTTGCTCATGGAGAAACTCCTATGTCAGAAAAATATGGAGAAGGTATTCTTAAAGGTGTTAAATATTTATGTAGTATTAGTAAAGGTGGAGCTATTGAAAATGCTATAAATCGTCCTGGTTTATCTGGAAAAGGTTTAAATGAATTTGGTCAGCAAGAATATACAAATGCAATGGTTGCTTATGCATTATCTGAAGGATATGTTTTAACGAAAATTCCTGCGATGAAAGAAGCAATGGACAAACAAATAGAATATTTGCTTAAAAATATGGCTGAGTGTGGTGGATATGCAATTGACTATGATAATACAAAACATAGAGTGGTTAAACATTCACAGGCAGAACGAAATGCTATAGAATCATGGAAAGATATTTATAGATCTACTGACGAATATAAGGAAAAGCAGAAGAATAAAAAAGCTAAAAATGCTAAAAATGCAAAAAACAAAAACAAAAAAAGTAAAGGTGCAGGAATGCATGCATTGCAACTTAGAGGTGGTGGCGGTGGTTCTGGAAAACATCCAGGTGTTCATTGGGAAGATGATCATCCTGATAGAGACAGATATTTATGGGAGTGTGCTTATAAAAAATGGAAATCAGAAACTGATGTTCCTGCTGAGCTTGTAGCATTAAGAGCAGCTCATACATGTGAAGGACCATATATAGCTTGGGTTAATGGTGGTATTTCTGCATGGCATTTTCAAGCTTTAAAAGCTGCTTATGTTGCAGATTGTCAAGTTGAAGGCTTAGCAGAAGCTATTGATCAAGCGATTACTTTTTCAAAAGAAAATGCTTATATGGGAAATGGACAATTTGGGTTTAATGTTGTTGACCCTAATTTATCTGTCAATGAAGAGACTGCAGCTCCAAATAAATTGAAGACTAAAGAATATCCTATGACAAATGCTGGAGTTTTAACTCTACAGCTATTAGGAGAAGGAGATTCTCAAGAAGCAAAAGATGGTCTAAGATTTATTGAACAATATGCAAATGGAGCTTATTTGAAAACAGATTGGCCTTCAATTGGTAAAGTTATTGATGATTTTGAAAAGAAAAATGAAGCACATAATAAATCTTTAGCGGCATGGCAGGCTAAAAAATTAGCGTGGGAAGCTAAAAATGAAGGGAAAAAAGGGAATTATGGAAGGAAGAAACCACCTAAAGCAGATGGGAAAAATAGCGAGAAAGAAGGCTTATCTTTTAATAACTGTATTTGGTCTTTATATACTTGGTATTATCAAACACAAGTTCTTTTTCAAGCTAACAAAGGTAAAAATATTGGTTCTTGGAAAACTTGGAACTCTAATATGACAAAATGTTTAGTTAAAGAGCAAAACTGGGATACAAATAGACCTGAGAAAGAAAGAGGTTTTTGGACTTCTCCTACATTTAAATACTCTAAGTATGCTGTTGCAGGGGAAACTTCTAAAACGCTTTATAGAGCTGGGCTCGGTAAAGTGTTTGGTATATTTGAAGATAAAACTGCAGCAACTACAGATGAACTTGTTGCAAGTAATAGAGAAAATGACTTTGGATATAAAAATCCTGAAGCATCTCTTGACTTAAAAACATATTCAACTGCGATGTGCACACTGCAATTAACAGTTTATTATCGTTATTTACCTACATATAAATTAGATGATGATAAAGCTATTGCTGGTGGGATGAAATCTATAAATGATGATTTAGGTTTATCTATTGATTAATTGTTAATTGTTAATTGTTAATTGTTAATT
>JAOZMT010000446.1 GCA_029934175.1 Victivallales bacterium
TATGCAGGGTCTTTAGTTAATCCTGAATTACTTGAATTTGCAAATGAAAAAGCAACTATTTTTGATAGTGCCAAGATGAATTTAGGAGAAATAGTAACAACTATTAAAGATGCCATAGATAAAAATTTAAAAGTAATTAGATTACATACAGGCGACCCTTCAATGTATGGAGCAATATCTGAACAGATGAATGAATTAGATAAGCATAATATTGAATATGAAATAATACCTGGGGTAAGTTCTGTTTTTGCAAGTGCAGCTACACTTAAAACAGAATTAACTATGCCAGGGATTTCTCAAACTGTGATTTTAACAAGGCGTGCAGGTCGAACTCCTGTTCCTAAAGGTCAGGAAATTGCACAACTCGCAAAATCTCAAGCTACAATGTGTATCTTTTTGAGTATCTCTGATATGGAAGGGCTAATAAAAGAATTAACTGTTGGCGGATATTCTGCATCAACCGCAATTGCTGTTGTCTATCGAGCGAGTTGGGATAATGAAAAAGTTGTCCGAGGAACGCTTGAAGATATATCAAAAAAAGTTAAAGAAGCTGAAATAACTCGCCAAGCAATGATTGTCGTAGGAAATGCAATTAATCGTAGTGGAGATTATTCACTGCTCTATGATGCTACATTTGCTCACGGATATAGAAAATAAAATTAGGAGATGACTATGTATGGATTTTACAGAGTTGCAGCAGCAGTTCCCAAAATTAAGGTTGCAGATGTTGCATTTAACACATCAAATATAATCGAAATGATAAATGAAGCAAATAGTAATAATACTGCTGCTATTTGTTTCCCTGAATTATCAATTACGGGATATACCTGTGCCGATTTATTTTTTCAACAAACGCTTATAGAAGCTGCGGAATGTGCATTATTTGAAATTGCGAATAAGACAAAAAATCTTAATATTATTATTATAGTTGGAACTCCTTTATATAACAAAAATAAACTATACAACTGTGCTGTAGTTATTCATCAAGGTAATATTTTAGGTGTAACGCCTAAAAGTTTTTTACCAAATTACAAAGAATTTTATGAACAACGATGGTTTTCTGTCGCAGATTTTAATGGCGAAATTGAATTGCAAAATCAAAAATATCCTTTTGGAACAGATTTATTATTTTGCATAAATCGCAAATTTAAATTTGCTATAGAAATATGTGAAGATTTATGGCATATTATCCCGCCAAGTTCACAACATTCCATTGCAGGAGCTACGATGATTTTCAATCCATCTGCAAGCAATGAAGTCGTCGGAAAAGCTGATTATCGAAAGGGATTAATTTTAAATCAATCTGCTCGTTGTATGGGTGGATATATTTATGCTTCTGCTGGCTGTGATGAATCAACAACCGACCTTGTCTATGGTGGACATTCCATAATTTCAGAAAATGGAGTTTTAATATCTGAAAATGAGAGATTCTCAAGACAAGCAAATATTTTGTATGGAGATATAGATTGTGAAAAATTATACTCGTTAAGAATTTCTGAGAATAGTTTTAAATATACAAAAAATTGTGAATATAGAGAAATAAAAATAGATGAAATTAATATACTTGAAGACATTGAAAGGTTTATTGATGCTCATCCATTTGTTCCATCAGCATTTGACTCTAGAGATAAACGATCAGAAGAAGTATTTAATATTCAAACAGCTGGATTAGCTAAAAGATTTGAACATACAGGAGCAAAAAAAGCTGTAATTGGAATATCTGGAGGCTTAGATTCTACACTTGCATTGCTAGTTGTGCTAAAAACTTTTAAATTAATTGGCAAGTCAACTAAAGATATTTTAACTGTTACAATGCCAGGCTTTGGGACAACTGGAAGAACTTATAATAATGCGGTTTCATTATGTAAAAAAATGGATTGTGATTTGCGTGAAATTGATATAAAAAAATCATGTTTAAATCATTTTGATGATATAGGGCATAATAAGGATATTCTTGATGTAACTTATGAAAATGTTCAAGCTAGAATGCGGACACAAATTTTAATGAATATGGCAAATAAAGAGCAAGGGTTAGTTATTGGGACTGGCGATTTATCTGAAATTGCATTAGGTTGGTCAACATATAATGGCGACCACATGTCAATGTATGCAGTAAATTCTAGCGTTCCTAAAACCTTGATTAGATACATCATACAATGGTATGCTGAAAAAGAAATTTTATTAAAAGACACTTTGCTTGACATCATAGATACTCCAGTAAGTCCAGAATTACTTCCTACGGATAGTAAGGGTGAAATTGCACAAAAAACAGAAAGTATATTAGGTCCTTATGAATTACATGATTTTTTCCTATATCATACTGTAAAATATGGGGCAAAGCCTGAAAAAATAAAATATCTTGCGAAATATGCATTTGGAGAAAAGTATACTAATGATTATATAAATAAAATATTTACTATATTTATAAAACGATTTTTCAGTCAACAATTCAAAAGAAGTTGTATTCCAGATGGGCCAAAAGTTGGTTCTATCAGTTTATCTCCAAGAGGTGATTGGAGAATGCCATCAGATGCAAGTTCAAATATTTGGTAAGTGTT
>JAOZMT010000447.1 GCA_029934175.1 Victivallales bacterium
AGAGTCGGTAATATAAATTAGTGGATCACATTAAATTATACTTAACCACAGAGAATACAAAGTTAAACACTAAGTTTCACAAAGAAAATCTTTGTGTTCTTTGCAAAAAACTTCGTCTACTTTGTGGAAAAATGGGGATTACTGAATATATACAAAATATATAAAACTTCATAGGAGTGAATCAAAGAATATAAAAAAAACTTTACATTTTTTGTTAGAAATAATCAAAAAAAACTGTCGGAGTTCCGCTTTCAAGCGGATAGCAAGGTAAAGCGATTTATCGCTGGTTTAGACTTAAATATAACCTTAACCGTTTAAGGATAGCCTGTAATCAAAACATAGCTAAAGCGATTTATCGGACAGTCCGCTTGAAAGTGGAACTCTGACGCTTTATTTTTCTAGCTTAAAGTGAAAAATATTTATTTATTGTTCAACCATATTTGGGGTTGCATAATGTATAAAGTTATTTTTAAATATAATCTGAAACTAAATAAAAAATGAGGATATAAAATGGAAACACAAGTTGCAACTGTCGATAATGCAATAAACTTAATAAGCTCAATGCCCAAAAGTGCAAACTGGGATGATATAATGTATGAAATATATGTGAAGCAAAAAATTGAAAAAGGTCTTCAGGATTGTAAAAATAGAAATGTTACTTCACATGAAGATGTGAAAAAATATCCCCAAATCAATGGGATTTAAATAAAAAAGGAGAAAATTATGGGTGCTATAGAAAATTCACTAAAAAAGTTATTAGACAAAGAAGATTTATCATTTAAAGAAGCAGAAGATTCAATGAAGGAAATAATGACAGGTAAAGTGTCAGATATTAAATTTTCTGCATGGTTAACTGCATTAAGAATGAAAGGGGAAAATGCTAATGAAATTGCGGGTTGTGCAAAAATTATGCGTGAGTGTGCATCAACAATATCTTGTAATGATAAAAATGCAATAGATATTGTAGGAACAGGTGGCGATGGTGCAAATACTATAAATATTTCAACAGCATCAGCAATTGTAACAGCTGGGGCAGGGGTTACAGTTGCAAAACATGGGAATAGAGCTATTTCAAGTAAGTCTGGTGCGGCTGATGTTTTATCATCTTTAGGGATAAAAATTGATAATACTCCAGAAAAAATGGAAGAGTGTTTAAATTCTATAGGATTATCATTTTTATTCGCTCCATTACTTCATCCAGCAATGAAATATGCAATGCCAGTTAGAAAAGAATTAGGAATGCGTTCAATTTTTAATATTTTAGGACCTATTTGTAATCCAGCAAATGTTAAAAGAGCAGTTATTGGAGTTTATGATAAACGCTTATGTCCTATAATTGCACAGGCTGTTACTGAACTTGGTGCGGAACATTTTTTAGTTATTCATGGGGCAGACAAATTAGATGAAATCTCAACAACCGGAAAAGCTTTTGTTTGTGAATCTAAAAATGGAAAAATAACAGAATATGAATTAAATCCTGAAGACTTAGGAATTAAAAAAGCAAACTTATCAGATATTCGTGGCGGAACTCCAGAAGAGAATGC
Source organism: Victivallales bacterium (assembly GCA_029934175.1). Lineage (GTDB taxonomy): Bacteria > Verrucomicrobiota > Lentisphaeria > Victivallales > JAUVCU01 > JAOZMT01. The sequence continues at coordinate 1,545 of JAOZMT010000447.1, forward strand.
AGAAATTTTAAAAGGAGTTTTTAAAGGTGAAATAACAAATCCTTACCTTGATATAATCTTAATAAATTCAGCTTCCGCAATATATATAAGTGGAAAGGTTGATACTTGGAAAGAAGCCTTAGATTTAGCAAAAGATTCAATCACAAGTGGCAAAGCTTATAAAAAACTAGAAGAACTTGTCAACTTTACAAATAATAAATAATTATGAAATTTAACTTAAAAGATTTTTGTTCGAATAATTTGATTAATTTTTTAATCTTATTTTTTTCTGTTAACTATTATATAATTCATTGTTTGGGGAAAAATACATTTTCGATGAATGCATTTGAAGATTCAGGTTGGGGATCTGCTTTTACAATTGCTGCAATTCTAGGAACTGAATTTATTGTTTTATGGCATTTGTTTCGTGATAAAAAAACAAGCAATAAAATAAGCTGGGGGGCATTAGCTTATATTTTACAAATATATGCTCTACGAGAAGCTGATTTTCACAGAACATTTACTATAATGAATGTTACAAAGAGCAAGTTTTTTAAATCAGAAGAGGTTTTATTTAATCATAAAATAGTTGCAGGTATCATTTTAGGATTATTTGCAATTGCTTTAGTTTATTTGTTAATAAAACATACTGTTCCAATATTTAAAAAATTTATAGAAGGAACGCCATGGGCAGTATCAATAGCCTGTTGGGGTGGAATTATGGTTTTTTCAAGAATATTAGATAAATCATTTTTTAATAAAACAGATAATATTTATATTAAAAATATTGAAGAAATGATGGAAATAACAGGTGCGATTTATGCATTTACAGCTATTATTTTTTACACAATATTATACTTTAAAAAGAAACAATTAAGAGATTAAAGAGCATAAAATTAAATAGAACACGGATCGTATGGATTAAGCGGATAAGTACAGATTTTTTAATCTGCGTAAATCTGCCTAATTCGCAAAATCTGTGTTCTATAAGGTCTCAGATAATTAAATATTTAAAAGAAAATTATTT
>JAOZMT010000448.1 GCA_029934175.1 Victivallales bacterium
ATAGTCCTACAGTCCATAGTCCTACAATCCTATTTCCCAATACAAAACTTATTAAAAATATCTTCCAAAATATCTGGATCAGCTTCTTCTCCTATTATTTTACCCATTGCACTAATCGCAATTCGCAAATGTATTGCAGCTAATTCCCAGTTTTCGTTATGTAAATCAACCATTGATAAAGGTAAAGATTCCATAGCTTCATCAAGAAAACCTGCGTGCCGTTCATTGACTGCAATATCTGGTTCTTCAGAGTGTGGATATTCCCATACAACTTTTTCAAAAACATCAAGAAGTTGTTCTATTCCACTATTTTCTTGAATAGAAATTTCTACTGTTGGTATATTTGAATCAGTTATAAGTGAAGATTTTTTTATATCAACTTTATTCCAAATTGCTACAACAGCTTGTTCTTCTTTTATATATCCCTTCATATAACTGTATTCTTCTTCAATATTTTCAGCACTCGCATCTAAAACCCAAAATATTATTTGTGCCTGTTTAACAGATTTATGACTTTTTTCTATTCCAATTTGTTCGATAACATCACTTGCATCTCGTAAACCAGCAGTGTCTATTAATCGAACTGGGATATTTCGTATATTAACAAACTCTTCTAGAACATCTCTCGTTGTTCCAGGTATATCAGTAACAATTGCTCTATCACGATTCAATAAATAATTCATTAAACTTGATTTGCCTGCGTTTGGTCGTCCAGCAATAACAACTCCAATGCCATTCCGTAAAATCTCTCCTTCTCGCTTTGATAACACCATTTTTTCTATTTCAAGAATTTGATTATTTATAATATCATTTAAAAGACTAGAATCTTTCCAATCCAACTCCTCTTCTCCAAAATCCATACGCGATTCACATTCTGCTAAGACTTGAACTATTTCTTCTCTTACAAGTTGAATTTTCGATGTTAAAGCACCTGAGATTTGTCTTTCTGCTACATGCAACGCTGTGTTACTATGAGCTGAAATTAAATCAGATACCGCTTCGGCTTGAGTTAAATCCATTTTCCCATTTACAAATGCTCTATAAGAAAATTCTCCAGGTTCTGCGAGTCGTGCACCTTTATTAATCGTTGCACTTAAAACTTTTTTTGATGATAGTGTTCCTCCATGACAATGAATTTCGACAACATCTTCTCCAGTATAACTGTATGGATTTTTCATATAAACAGCAAGAACTGGCTCGCCCAATGAACTATCAGCAGTGATATTGCCCAAAATCATTTTTCTAGTATTATTTCCATCTAAACAACTTTTCCCATTCCAAATAGAATTAATAATATTTAAAGAATCATTACCAGAAATTCTAATAATAGAAATTGCACCACCTAATCCTGTGCATATTGCACTTATTGTATCTACTGTATCCATAATTTATCTTAATTATATTTATTTTTTTAAAGCAAAATAAAGAGCCTGTGTCCCCTTCCGCCCCATATTCATTTCATCAGCTAATTTTTTATATAAATTATATGACATATCAAGACCAGGTAATTCTATCCCCATTGCTTTTGCTTCGGTTAATGCAATTCCCATATCCTTGATGAAATGCTCAACAAAAAAGCCTGGTTCAAAGTCTCCTTTTATAATTCTAGGTGCAAGGTTAGATAAACTCCACGATGCAGCCGCTCCACTTCCGACACTTTTTAAAACATTTTCTGGATTTAGACCAGCTTTTTCTGCATAAATTAAACTTTCACAAACTCCAATCATATTTGTAGCAATTAAAATCTGATTTACCATTTTGGTATGTTGTCCTGCTCCTGCTGGTCCTTGATATTCTATTGTTTTTCCTAAAGTATTAAAAAAATCATCTAGTTTGTCAAATGAAGCTTTATCCCCTCCAACCATTATAGATAAAGTTGCATTTCTTGCACCAATATCTCCTCCAGATACTGGAGCATCAAGAGTAGATATATCCTTTTTATTTGCGAATTGTGCTATTTTTTTTGCTAAGAGCGGACTACTTGTTGTAAAATCTACAAGAATAGTTCCAGGTTTCATAGTAGATAATACACCATTCTCTCCCATTGTAACACTTTCAACATCAGAAGGCATTGCTACAATCATACCAACGATATCTGCATTTTCTGCGACCTGTGCAGGGGAGTCTTTCCAAATTGCACCTGCTTCGATTAATGCTTCAGCCTTTGATTTTGTTCTTGTAAAAATAAAACATTCATGACCAGCACTCAATAAATTTTTAACCATTGAGCTCCCCATAACTCCAATTCCTATCCATCCAATTTTCATAATATAACCTTTTATTAATAAAGTCGCAATACGACCATGATTAGTATAATTCCTAAAATCTCAGATAAATATACATCAAAGTTATAATAAAGTAAAGCAAAAAATAAAAATTTTTTATAATATTAATTAATATTATCTAAATCAGTGATATTTTTAGAGTTTTTCTTATATTCTTCACGAATTTGCGACTTGTGCAATATTATATGGAAAATTTTAATGGACATTGTAATGGCATTATCAAAACAACAGGGTTTGTTCTTAATGCCGACCAAAGCAAAAA
>JAOZMT010000449.1 GCA_029934175.1 Victivallales bacterium
CAGTTAGTGGCTATTAGTGGTTAAAAATCTTTATAAATAGTGGTCGGCATTAAGAACAACGCCAATAAATCAAATATCAGTATATACTGCAAACGGCTGAAAAATAAACTTCCTGAAAGCGCAAACAACAGCTCTTTTTAATTTTATAAATAATTGGTTACTTCTAGTAGCCAAGAATTTATAAAATCAAAAATAGCAATTATTATCATCTTTCAAAAAGTATATTTTTCAACCGTTCACAGTATAGTTTAAAAATTTGATTTTATATAATCAATAGCTTCTTCTTTTGTTAAAGAAGAGTTTTCAAGCTGCATATCTGATATTGTATTTAATATTTTTTTAAATAATCTTGAAGGTTTAAATCCTAAATCCATTAAATCTTTTCCAAATATAATAGGTTCTGGAATGATAGGTTCATTTTGCAATTCTTTATATCTGTCTAATAATAACACATAATTATCAAGTTTCCCATTACTTGAAATACAATCAATTCGATGCAATTCTAATTCTAAAATAAAATTGTCATCTGCTATGATTTTTCTCCATTTTTTCGCACGCATCTTATCAATATGTGCATACTTCATATGAAATCTGACTGCCTGGGTTATTTCCTTGTTTTGTTTATTAGAAAAACGGAACCTTTTTAATATATCTTCTGTCATTTTTGCCCCATATTCTTCATGTTGATATGAATGAATACGACCATCTTCTCCAATTTCAGTTGTGGAAGGTTTTCCTATATCGTGTAAAAGAATGGCCCAACCTAATAAGGCATTAGGCTTTGATATATGGTCTAACATCAACATTGTATGTTCAAAAACATCTCCTTCTGGATGATATATCTCTGATTGTTTAACTCCAACTAAATCATGTAATTCTGGAAAAATAGCCTTTAAAATGCCTAATTTATAAAATATTCTAAAAGCTTTAGATGGATTTGGTCCTAAAAGAATTTTATTAAATTCATCTCGTATTCGTTCAAAAGATAATTTTGATAATGAAGTTGCGAAGTGTGCAATACTTTCCTCTGTTTCTTTATCTAATTCAAAATTGAATCTAACACTAAAACGGATAGCTCTTAATATTCTCAAGTAATCTTCAGAAAATCTTTCATTAGGACTGCCAACAGTTTTTATAATACCTCTTTTTATATCTCCAAGTCCATCAGAAAAATCATGTAGTTTGTCTTCTATAGGGTCATAAAACATTGCATTTATTGTAAAGTCTCGCCTAATAGCATCAAGTTTTGGATTATCTGTATAAAGAATAGTTTCAGGGTGCCTACCATCAAGATATTCTCGTTCTTCTCTAAATGTTGCAATTTCAAAAGTTAAATCTTCTTCTATAACACATACAACACCAAAAGATATACCAACATTATAAGTTCGTTTGAAAAGAGATATAACTTCCTTAGGTTTTGCACTAGTCGCGATATCAATATCTGAAAATGGACGATTAAGCTGAATATCTCTCACACACCCACCTGCGAAGTATGCAATATATCCATTATCTTGTAATCTCTTAACTATTCTTAATGCAACTTGATATTCTTTATTCATTTTTAACCTATATTTATGTTTATACTCAGATAATATTTTTTATATAATATAGCTACTCATTCTTCTTTTTCAAATGTTCATGATATTTTGAGCCATATTTTTGAAATTTTATATTAAAATCTTTTTTTTAAGCAGAATAATTATTTTTTATTTGATATATAATTCTGCTAATAAAATATTTTATAATTATTCCAAATATTAATAGCAGGAATCTATTATACAGCCCATGGATCCGCCAATCCTGTATTAAATAATTCATCTGACTCTTTTATATCATTTGAAAATTGTGTGACATCATCATCCGATAATTTAGGTAAGGTTTTTAACAACTCTGACAATTCTTTTAGTTTTTTATTTAATGGTAATGGATTTATTTCGGCTAATTTCTTTCCGCCACGAACCAATAAAAAATGTTCACTATTATAATAAACTCTATTTAAATATTCAGAAAAATTCCTTGACATTTCTGTTACATTCACAGATACTGCATTCATAATAAAATCTCCTTTTTAAAATCCTCCAAATAAAAAATATTAACTATTCAACTAACTTATAAATAACATAATCTAATTTTCTGATTTTACAAATAGTAAAGAATTTTATTTTAACAATTATATTTACTCCAACGGAACTAACTTAATTTGTCAGCATTAAAACAGAATATGCTTATTTTCCATCTTTTTTGTTTTTGAATTACATTCTGGGCATTTGTAAGGAATGGGATTTAAAGGCTCTTTTAATCTTAAAAGTTTTGAGAAAATTCCAGGTTCTATGTCAAAATCTTTATGAACAGTAATATCATCGCTCCATTCACATTTACTGCACCAAACATGATACTTTTTCATTCCTCCAATAATATTTCCCATTTTTATTTCCTTTTGTTATAAAATATATTTTACTCTTTAAGCAAGAAATTTAAAGTGCTAGAGTTCCGCTTTCAAGCGGACAGTTAAGTAAATAGCTTTAGCTATGTTTTGACTC
>JAOZMT010000450.1 GCA_029934175.1 Victivallales bacterium
GCATTAAGAACAAGCCCAAAATATGTGTAATATAACAAGAGATAAATATATGATAAAAATTAAAATTATTAATACAGCTTTAAAAGATGAAGTTTTTGAAATTTCGTCAACTAAACCATTTATAATTGGACGAGAAAAGGATTGTGATTTACGAATTCCTTTTAGTATCGATAATAGTATTTCAAGGAAGCATTGTAAAATTTGTGTTATTGACAATAGTATACAGATAGAAGACTTGAAAAGTTCAAATGGTATTTATGTTAATAATATAAAAGTAGAAAAACAAATAAAAATATTTAATAACGATATTATAAAAGTAGGAAAAATTGAAATTATGACAGAAACAGATTTAGGTCATAAATGTAGCCAATGTTCAAAATTTCTTTCTGAAGGTAATCTTAATATTACCAATTCTAATAAATTTTTATGCATAGATTGCTTTTCCTCTTCACAAACAATTATTATCACAAAAGAAAAAAACAGTCTATTGCCAAAAAGAAAAACAGAAAACAGTCTATTGCCAAAAAGAAAAACAGAACAAAATTTGCCGAAAATTGTAGAATCTAAAAATTTAAAACCTGAGATATTATTAGATAAAACAATAATGATGCCAAATGATGACTTTCAAGAATTGAATAATTGCTTTGATTTAAACAATCATATTATTTTAAAAGAGTTAGGTGTAGGTGAAGTTGGGACGGTCTTTTTGGCTCAAAACAATACAACGACTGCATTAGTTGCAATTAAAATATTACATACGCATCTTACTGGAATTGAGAGTAATAGAATATTCTTGTTATCAAAAATAAATCGTTTCAGACAGTTATCACATGATAATATAGCACATTTTATAAGTTCTCAACAGAAAGGCGATAGAATTTTAACCATTTCTGAATTTTGTAATCAAGGCAATTTAGTTGATTATATTATAAGTAATAATGGGCATTTAGATATTGAAGAGAGTATAAAAATTACTTGTGAAATTCTTGAAGCGTTAAAGTATGCTCATGATTATAAAAATTATTTAAAGAAGAGTGAAGAATTAATTATACATGGCAATATTAAACCTTCAAATATTTTATTTTCAAAGCGGTCTAATAAAATAATTGCTAAATTAAGTGATTTTGGAATGAGCAGTATATTGGACTTTGCTGGTGTAAGTAGTTGCACAAAACATGCTCCTACGGCAAGTGATTTATACTTTACATCAAGAAAACAAATAACTGATTTTGATTGTTGTGATAAAAGTATTGACCTTTGGTCTGTAATGGCTTGTTTATATTATATGCTGACAGGAAAATCTCCAAGAAACTTTGTATTTGGGTCTGATCCATATTCTATTATATTACAAAATATGCCAATGCCAATTAGGCAAAGAAATAGTGAAATACCTAAAAATTTAGCACTTCTTATTGATACTGCTCTTGATGATACTAACAATGAATTATTATATTCAGACCCTTATGAACTACTAGATGCATTAAAGAAATTGAAACTATGAAATATCAATTAATCAAAGCTGCAATTACAGATAAAGGTGCTGTTAGAACTGATAATGAAGATATTTATTATGCTAATTCAAATAATGGTATATTTTTTATATCGGATGGAATGGGTGGTAATCTAGGAGGAAAACTAGCCTCTAAAACTGTTTATGAAAAACTACCTCAGTTAATTAAAACACACCTTTTAAATAAAACACTATCTCAACCTGAAATAGAGAAAGTTATAACAAAAATTTTAAATGAAGTCAACAAAGAAATTCATAAATTTGCTGACGCTCAAAAAAGTCTTAAAAAAATAGGAGCTACTGTAGCTCTACTTTTTATTCAAAATAATAACGCGATTATTTCTCATTTAGGAGATAGTAGGATATATCTTTGCAGAAATAATAAGTTAAAAAGGCTAACTAAGGACCATTCTGTTATTCAGACTCTTGTAGATTCAGGTAATTTAAAGGAAAAAGATATTCATAAGCATCCAGCCAAAGGAAATCTTCTTAAGAGTTTAGGTGGTGCTGATAAAGTTTTTCCTAATACTCAAACAATTGAAATAAAAAATGGTGATAGATTTTTATTAACATCTGATGGAGTTACAGATATTATATCTGATTTTGAACTTGAAACATTATTAAATCGAAAAGAGTCTGTTTCTAAAATTTGTAAGGATTTATTTAATGAAACAATCAAAGCAGGAGCTCCTGATAATGTTACAAGTGTATTTCTTGAAATAGGAGAAAAACAAACAAGTTTTTCTATTGATAAAATTGCAATTTCTTTCATTGCAATTTTAGTAATTTTGTTTTCTATTATCTATTTTACAAACTCTAGTTCTGATGATAACAAGCCAAATAAAACAAGTTATATCAAAGTTTTAAAACAAGAAAAAATTAATCATATATATGAAAAAATTACTAAAATATTAAAAAAGAAAGCTACTTATCAGTCAAAAGAAGTTATTGATAAAAATGTTAAATTTTTAGAAAGTAACTTGACAGATAAGGATTCTCTAAAAAAATTAAATAATTTGAAAATATT
>JAOZMT010000053.1 GCA_029934175.1 Victivallales bacterium
CACCCCCTAAAGGGGATTATGGACAAACTCACGCTAAAGCGTGCACTACAAACAACTTCAATCGCTTCGCTCAACTCCTTGACTTTGCAAGTCATCAAAACTAAAAGGGTTACATGGTAAATTAGCCCTCAGCGGGACAAGAACAAGCGGAAACCGTAGAAGTTGTTCCGATTCGATGCATTGAAGTCGTTGCGATATGAAGACCGCAGATAGTCCTCATAGTCGTTGTTACACGAACCACCACGCCACGCATCAAATGATGAGTCGCTTGACGATTTCCGAGTTAATTCCCATACATTACCGCCAACCCCATAAATACCCCAAGAATTAGCTTTCCCAGAAAGACATTGATAGATACTTACACCAAGAGAATATAAGTCAGAATGAATACCTGTTTCACCAAGACCTTCATGTTGTTCTGGCGACATATAAGCTGGAGTTTCGACAGAATTATTTGTCATTGTGTGAAAACTCATTGCTGATTCTGCATCTCGTGCTAAACCAAAGTCTAATAATTTTGCATTACCATTATTATCTATGATTATATTTTCTGGTTTTATATCACGATGAACAATTCCTAATTCGTGAGCGGCTTGTAGGACACTTGCCATTTGACGCATTATTTTTATTGATAATGCAACATTATCTTTTGAAATATCTGATAAAGAAGCAAACAAGTCTTGATTTTCAGCTTGCAGATATTTATCAAGAGTTTTCCCTTTAACATATTCCATAACAAGGTAGAAATATCCATCATCTTCTTCAAAGTCGAGAGTTTTCACAACATTTGGATGAGCTAATTTTTGAGCTAATCGTGCTTCATGTCGAAATCGTTTAAGCGTTTTTTCATTATCTGCGAGATGTGCAAGAATCATCTTAACAGCAACTGTTTTTCCTTCAGGAGTTTCGCCACGATAGACTTGTCCCATCGCACCTTGTCCGATTTTCTCTTTTAATTTATATTTACCAATTTGATTCATTTATTTATTTATTCTCTTTAAGTTGATTAAGTTCTGATAAAGAAAACCCAGTTGTTTCAGAAATAAAATCAATATCTAATTCTGCGGCTAATAATTTTTTAGCAGTAGTTATCATTTTTTGTTTTTCTTTCTCAACTTTTTGTTCTGCTTTTTTAATTTTTTGTTCTGCTTTTTTAATTTTTTGTTCAGAGTCTTTTTTCCCTTGTTCAATACCTTGTTCAACACCTTCTTCTTTTGCATATTTTAAATCTAATTCTTTAGATTTTGTTACACCTCTTTCATAAGTTTTATTCGCAACAAATCTTTCATATTCTTTTCGTGCTTCTTTACTTAATTTCATTGTATTTAACTTTTTTTTAGCTTTTTGAATGCCTTTTGCTTTGAAAGAACCTTTTATTTCTTCATTTTTTAAGAAATAAACCCATTCATCAAGACTATCTTTAGCTACATTATTAAATTTATTAACTTTAATAATATAATTTTCTGGATGTAATTCGTGTGGATATTGTTTATTGAAACACTTTTTTTGTTGTGCTGATAATTCCAAAATATCAGAATTATGAAGTCCTTTAAATTGATTATTTTGTTTATAAATATAATCATCACCACGACCTAAATCAAAATAAACTATATTAATATGAATAACTTTTTTAATATCCCCATAGTCCATTCCTATATCTAATTGCTCACAAACAGCTTTTGATATATTATATAAAGTTCTGTGAAAATAATCATATTCACTTTGAAATTGTATTTCAATAATAATATCTTCACCTAAGTGGTCTTTAACTCGGATATCTACACGATTATATTTATCCATAGCATCATCTTGATTTGTTTCACTTTCACCGATTGATTGAATCTTAATGTCTCGAAATAATAATTCACTTAAAAATCCTTCAAGAATATCAAAATTCGCTTTACTTCGCAATAATCTTTTCATTGCCCAGTCTAACGATACTAATTTTCGTTCACTCATTTTTTATCTCCATATTTATTTGTTTTTAATATATCACATTTTTCATTATACTATGTGGTTCGGGTTTCCAGCCTGAACCAAACTACGCACAGACAAGATGTCCGTGCCACTATATTAAAAATCAGCAATTACAGGCTTTCTTGCAGCTAGTGTTTCATCAACTCGTTTAATAGGTGTATTGACTGGACATTTTATTATTTCCTGTGGAGACTCTTCTGCGAGTTGTGCAATTTCTATCATAGTTTCTATGAAATGATCTATAGTTTCTTTTGATTCAGTTTCTGTAGGCTCTATCATTAATGCCTCTTCAACGATTAGTGGAAAATATATTGTCGGAGGATGAATTCCTCTGTCAATTAACGCTTTTGCTATGTCAAGTGTATGAACTCCTTTATCAAGATTGCGTGTGCCAGAAAAAATACATTCGTGCATACAATATCTGTCATAAGGTTGGTCATAGTAATCTTTTAACTTATATCTTATATAATTTGCATTTAAAACAGCATTTTCACTAACTCTTTGAAATCCTTCTTTTCCTAGTGTTAGCATATATGCATAAGCTCGTAGGATTATTGCAAAATTACCATAAAAAGGAGCTATATATCCAATAGAATCTTCTCTGTCATATTCTAAAGAATATCCACCATCAGGTCGTTTTACAACTTGCGAAACAGGCAGGTATGGAACAAGTCTTTTTGAAACTCCAACTGGACCAGAACCCGGACCACCTCCACCATGAGGCGTTGCAAATGTTTTATGTAAATTCACATGCATAACATCAAATCCTAAATCTCCAGGTTTCACTCTTCCCATAATTGCATTTAGATTTGCTCCATCACAGTAGCATAATCCACCTGCATCATGCACAAGTCGCAAAATTTCTTCAATATTTTGGTCAAAAAGCCCTAAAGTGCTTGGACAAGTGAGCATTAAACCAGCAATATCATCTCCTAAGGCTTCTTTCAGTTTATCTATATTGACATTCCCATTTTCATCACTAGCAATTTCTTTTGTCGTAAATCCAGCAACGGCAGCACTAGCAGGATTCGTTCCGTGAGCAGAATCTATGATTAACATAACTTTTCGCTTTGTATTATTTCGTTTTTTATGGTATGCAGCAATTAACATTACACCAGTTAATTCACCGTGAGAACCTGCCATTGGTTGCATTGTAAATTGTTCAAAGCCGAGTAAATTACTTAAAATTCTTTCTGATTCATATATAACAGATAATGAACCTTGCGTTAAAGAGCAACCGTGTCTTAATTGTGGTAATAAAGGGTGTAACTCTGTAAAACCTTCTAAACTTGCTATGTTTTCATGGAATTTCGGATTATATTTCATAGTGCATGATCCTAAAGGATAAAAATTTGTATCAATTCCCATATTTTTTCTACTCAATAAAGTAAAATGACGAACAGCATCTTGTTCAGTTACTTCAGGCATTTTAGCAGGTTCAGTTCGTTTTAATTCATTTGGAATATGCTTAGGTAAAGGAACATCACATTTGGGAATTGAAGTTCCTTTTCTGCCTGCTTTTCCTAGTTCGAATATTGTTTTCATAATACAGCCTCCAATGCGTTTGCAAGTCCTTTAATTTCTTCCTTTGTTCGTTTTTCTGTAACAGCAACTAATAATTGATTATTTCTGTTTTTATAATATTTCCCTAAAGGAAATCCAACTGCATAACCTTTATCTATCATCTTTCCAACAACTTCTCCTGCATCGCAAGGCAATTCGACAATAAATTCATTAAAGAAATGACTATTGCCAATAGGTTTAATTCCTGGAATTTTCAATATTTCTTCGCGTGCAAACTCAGCCTTTGAACGACATAAATTAGCAACTTCTATTAAACCACTTTTCCCTATGCAACTTAAATAAACAAGTGCTGATAATGCACATAAATTTTCATTTGAACAAATATTAGACATTGCATTTTCACGACGAATATGTTGTTCGCGTGCTTGTAAAGTCAAAACAAAAGCTTCTTTGCCATCGCTATCGACAGAACGACCACATATTCTACCAGGCATTTTCCTCATATATTTCTTTTGCACACACATAAAACCTAAGTATGGACCACCAAAATTTAATGGAATACCTAAAGATTGACCTTCGCCAGTAACAATATCAAACCCCATTTCTCCAGGCGTTTTGTATAATGCTAAAGCTATTGGATATGTCGAACAAATCGCCAAGGCTTTTTTACTATGTGCTACTTCAATAACTTTTTCCCAAGATTCTACTGTTCCAAAAGCATTAGGATATTGAACAATTACACATGCTGTATCATCTGATATTGCTTCAATTAATCCAGCTTGATTGGATACAGAGTTATTATCATCAACAGGAATTTCTATTAATTCTACATCCAAGTTACTCGAATAACATTCTAACATTGTTCTAAAAATAGGAGAAACAGCCCCACAGACAATAGCTTTTCTTTTGCGAGTTATGCGAACAGCCATCATCATTGCTTCAAACATAGCAGTTCCGCCATCATATAAAGATGCGTTTGAAGCTGGTAATCCAGTTAATCTACAAATAGCTGATTGCCATTCAAAAATAGCTTGTAAAGTTCCTTGAGAAGCTTCTGGTTGATACGGAGTGTATGCAGTATAAAATTCTGAACGACCTAAAATTTCACCAACAGCAGCAGGGATAAAATGGTCATAATATCCACCACCTAAGAAATTAGTTAAGTCAGTAGCATTTTTATTTGCCTCTTTCTTTAAAATTTTTGTAACTTCCATTTCAGACATTCCAGAAGGTAAGTTGTCTAGACTTGGCTGTGGCAGTGTTATACCCGCTCGTTCCCATAAATCAGACATGTCTTTACAATCAATAGATTTCAATAAAATATCTCTATCATTATCTGTATTTGCTATATACGGCATTTAATTCTCCTTGTTCAATTAAACATTAAATCGAATAAAAACAGAATCTCCATCTTTAACGATATATTCTTTTCCTTCAATTCTTAATTTTCCTGCACTCTTCGCAGCATTCCAACCACCAAATTCAACTAAATGTTCATAAGATATAACTTCCATTCGAATAAATCCTCTTTGCATATCTGTATGAATCTTAGCAGAAGCTTTTGGAGCAGGGGTGCCAGCTTCAACAGTCCATGCCCTAGATTCAGTTGGTCCAGATGTGAAAAAAGTTACATAATTAAGTAATTTGTAACCTGTATGAATTACTTTACTCAAACCACTTTCTTTAATTCCTAAATCTTCAAGGAACATTTGAGCATCTTCAGGCTCCATTTGTGATAATTCTTCTTCTAATTTACCACAAACTGGAATAACTTCCATATTGAATTTTGCGGCATAAGCAATTAGTTCTTTAGATTCTTTACTTTCGCCAAATGCTGCTAATCCATCTTCATCAACATTTGCACAAACAAATGATGGCATTAAACATAATAAACCTAATTGTTGTGCTAATGCAACTTCTTTAGGTTCTTCTTTATCAATAACAGGAACTTCTCCATCATTTAAAAATTTTGCACAAGTCGCAGCAAATTCTAACTCTGCTTTTGTATCAGGATCACCTGATCTCAATAATTTCTGCGATTTCTGCAATTTTTTTTCTAAAAAATCCAAATCAGCAAGCATTAATTCTGTTCTAATAAGTTCCAAGTCCCTAGTTGCATCCAATTTCCCCTCTACATGAACAACATCTTTGTCATCAAATAGTCTAACAACATGAGTTACAGCATCAACACTTCTTATATGCCCTAAAAATTGATTTCCTAATCCTTGTCCTTTACTTGCTCCTTCTACTAAGCCTGCAATATCAATAAATTCTATTGTTGTAGGAACAACTTTTTTAGAATTTTCTAATTCCCCTAATTTTATTAATCTATCATCAGGAACAGGAACAATTCCTGTATTTGGTTCTATTGTGCAAAAAGGAAAATTTGCAGCAGCAGCAGTTCCTTTGCTTAAAGCGTTAAAAATCGTTGATTTACCAACATTTGGTAATCCTACAAATCCACATGAAAATCCCATAATTATATCCTTCTTTTTAAGTTAGTTTGTTTACCCTATAAATATACCATTGCAATGTTCTTTTTTCAAATAAATTTTTATAAATTATTCATATCTTATTAAAAAAATACTATAGTTTTATTTTAACCACAGAGAATACAAAGTTATGCACAAAGTTTCACAAAGAAAATTTAATATTAAACTTCTTCTTGTTAAGCAGAATAATTAAGAGCAGAATAATTAGGAAGAGTTTTTTTATGAGTCGTAATCTTTTCGTTCATAGTTGAAGATTAAGTGAAAGATAAAATTAGTGTAATGAGTGAATTAGTATTAATTCAAAATTCAAAATTAATAATGAAGAGTTTTTTAAGAGAGTTTTATATATTTAAATTTGTAATTAATCAAAAGAAGTTTATATTATAATATAAAAATATTTAAATAACAAAATGGAGTAATAGCAGATGAAAAAATATGAAGCAGTAATAGGGTTAGAAGTTCACATACAAGTTCGCACAAATAGCAAAATGTTCTGCTCTTGTGCAAATCAATATGGCGGAGAACCAAATACAGTTGTTTGTCCAGTTTGCATGGGGTATCCTGGTGTTATGCCAGTGCCAAATAAAGAAGCTATCAAAAAAATTGTAAAGGCTGGATTGATGTGTGGTTGCGATATACCAAATTATAGTAAGTTTGATAGGAAAAGTTATTTTTACCCTGATATGCCAAAAAATTATCAAATTACACAATTTGATTTACCTTTTTGCTTAAATGGAGCAGTTAAACTTTTAGGGGAAGGATATACTGGGCAAGATTTGACTGATAGAGTTATTGGTTTGACAAGGATTCATCTTGAAGAGGATGTTGCAAAATCAACACATTTTGGTGGATATAGTGGGATCGATTATAATCGTGCAGGAGTTCCTCTCATGGAAATTGTTAGCGAGCCAGATATGGAAACAGCTGATGAAGCGTATGCATATCTAACAGAAATTAGACAAATAATGCAATATGCAGGTATAAGTGATTGTGATATGGAGAAAGGACAAATGCGTTGTGATGTAAATATATCATTGCGTAAAGTTGGAACAAAGCCATTTGGAACGAAAATTGAGATAAAGAATTTAAATAGTAGAAAGGCAGTTCACGGTTCAATAGAACACGAAATGATTCGTCAAGCAGAAGAATTAGATAATGGAGTTGTTTTACAGCAAGAAACTCGTGGTTGGAATGATGAAAGAGGTGAAACTTATTTGATGAGAATAAAAGAAGATGCACACGATTATAGATATTTCCCAGAACCTGATTTGATGCCTGTTGATTTAAGTGATGAGTTTATTAGCTCTATCAAAGATAGTTTGCCTGAATTACCAGAAGCAACAAGACTGCGATTTGTAGAAACTTATAAATTGACTGCTTACGATGCTGAAGTTTTAACTACTGAAAAAGCTTTAGCAAATTACTTTGACGCAGGTGCAAAATTATCAAAACAACCTAAATTATTAGCAAATTGGATGATTTCAGAATTATTGCGAGAATTATCAGATGCACATATCGCAATTGCGAAGTGTGCAATTACTCCAGAAAATTTTGCAGATTTAGTTAATTTGATTGATAAAGGGACTATTTCAGGAAAGATTGCCAAGAAAGTTTTCGCTAAAATGTTTAAAACAGGCAAAGAAGCAAGTTTAATTGTCAAAGAAGATGGACTTGTTCAAGTAAGTGATGAATCTGCGATTGATGCATTTGTTGATGAAGCAATTGAAAAAAACTCTCCACAAGTAGAACAGTATAAGTCTGGGAAAAAAGAAGTTTTACAATATTTTGTTGGTCAAGTAATGAAACTAAGCCGTGGTAAAGCAAATCCACAAGTTGTAGTGAAACTTTTGAAATCAAAATTGGATTAGAGCAAAAAGGAGTTCTAGTATGAAATTCACAGAGTTTAATAATAAAACAGAAGTTATTGAAAAATTTAATTTAAAATTTAAAAGAAATAGATTTATTGATAAATGCAAGATACCATTTAAAATAGAGAAACTTATTTCTGATAGAATTATAAGCAATTTTTATTTGCCAGGTGTTTTTAATTGTGAATATTCTATTTGTGAAATGATTATTTCTCCTATTCTTTTGGAAGTTTCACGGGCAAATGATTTACCAATTTGGTCGCATTGTTATTTAGAAGATAAAGAACTTGATTTATCTGGTGTTCCAGATTATTTATTTGCTTTATCTAAAGAAGGTGGAGATATGTATAAAAAACCAGTCGTTTGCATAGGAGAAGCTAAAAAAGACAAATTTGATGCGGCTTGGGGGCAAATAGTTGCTGAAATGGTCGTTGCTCAGAAGCAGAATGAAAATAATGATATACCTATTTATGGATTAGCTACAAATGGAAAATTATGGGAATTTGCAAAATTAGAAGATAAAACTATAACTCAAAATGAGACTAAATATTTGGCACCAGAGCAATTCAATGAAGTTTTGGATATTTTAAATTGGATTTTTTGTGAAGGAAAGAAAAATGCAGATTTAATTGAAGAATTAGAACAAAAAGGAGAAAAATGAAAAGTTTATTAATTATTATGTCATTAACTTTAGCTTTAGGATTAAATGCTAAGGATTATGAGAAAGAAGCCAAGAAATTAATGGAGAAGAAGGTAAGTGAAAGGAAAACTGTTATTTGTTCTCCAGATGGACGAGATGGTAGTTTGACACCTGCACAAGCTTTGGCTAAGTTGAAAAATGGAGGAAAATTAGTTTTATTGCCTGGAAGTTATAGTGGTATTATTGAAATAAGTAAAAAAGGTATAATAATAGAAGGAATTATTGGTAAAAAAAGTAATGCTTTTCTGATAATCACTGGAAAAGGTTGTATCATTAGAAATTGTTGGTTTGGTAGTTTAGAATTGAGAGAAGATACTGCAGTAGTGAATTCAATTTGTAACTATGTTACATGTATTTACAAGAAGAAAGAAGTAGAGTTTTATAATTCTATGATAGGATGGATACAAAGTGGAGGTGAAACTGAATTCCTTTTTGCAAATTGCACAATTCGCAATGTGAGAAATGAGTGTATAGGTTCTTTGGGAATTGCAAAAATTGAAATTTTTGACTCAATTCTTTATTCTAAATTATTGATATTTAATTTAGATTCTTCAGGGAGAAAAAAATGTGAACTAACTTTAAAAAATAACTTAATGTATGCCGAAGGTTCGTTAGGCGGAGTGAGAATAAATCGCACAAGTGGTGCTCAAGCTCCAGAATTTGTAATTACGGATATTAAAGACTTAAAGAAAATATGCAAATTGAAGAAGAGTTCTAATAATAAATACGCTCCAATAGAATTTAAAAATTCATTAGAGGCTAATGAAAGATATAAAGATAAACCACTAATGATGTATAGTTTGAAACCAAAACATTCTCTTCTTTTAGAAGAGGTTGAACAAGGTGTGAAATTATCTAAAGAATGGTTTGAAAATTTAGAAAAATAGTATTTAACAAAAAGGAGAAAAATGAAAAGTTTATTAATTATTATGTCATTAACTTTAGCTTTAGGATTAAATGCTAAGGATTATGAGAA
>JAOZMT010000451.1 GCA_029934175.1 Victivallales bacterium
CAAGTTCGTAGTTCTGTCTTTAGACAGAGTTCGTTCACGACGCTTTAGCGAGGGTAATTCGACTATACTGTTGTCATAAGACTAAAGCATTGTCTAATCACCCCCTAAAGGGGATTATGGACAAACTCACGCTAAAGCGTGCACTACAAACAGTCTCAAAGTCCTCTGTTTTTCATACATGAATACCTACTACAAAGACAACATATACAACAAAACTAAACAATATAGCCCAAATGAAATTGAATATAAAACCTATAATTGATTTTTGCTTTATGGCTAAGAATATTCCATAAAATCCTAACAAAGGAATAAAAAACCAAATAAAGGATAAAATTGTAAGTATGATTTCACCTATTTTATTTCCATGTATAGTTACCTCTACTCCTATAGAAAATAATATAAATCAAGAACAAATTTGAACTCCAGGTCCAATAAAAGGAAATAAAAAAGTATATTTCCTTATATTGTTAAATAACTGTAAATTAGACAATAAAACTTAACCTATATCTTTACTGCTAGATACATTTGATAAAGCAACGCTTCTATCAATTCTTTTTACTAATCCAGTTAAAACTTTTCCTGGTCCAAATTCAATGAAAGAATCTACACCATTTGCAATCATATTTTTAACACAATCTTCCCAACGAACACTTCCAGCAACTTGATGAACAAGGTTATCACGAATTTCTTCAACTTTATATACTTTGCTACCTGTAAAATTTTGCATTAAATCACACTTTGGAGAATTCATTTTTGTATCACTAACTACTCCCATAAGTTTTTCTCCAGCTTTGAACATTAATTTTGAATGAAATGCTCCTGCTACTTTTAATGGCAATGCTCTCTTTAATCCCTTTATTTCTCGCTCTTTTAACTCTGCTACTGCATGTAAAACCTTTTCTTTATCCCCACTTATTACAACTTGTCCTGGACAATTATAATTTGCCACATCAATACCTATCTCATCACATACTTTTTTAATAGACTCAATATCTCCACCTAAGACACTTGCCATGCCGCCTTGTGTTTTTTTACATTCTTCATCCATATATTTTGACCGTTTTTCTAATAAACGCAAACCGTCTGCAAATGTGAATACTCCAGCTGCATAAAGAGATGCATATTCACCTAAACTTAAACCTCCTACAGCAGAAGGTTTAACTGTTGGATTTTTTTCCTTGAAAGCTGCAAGGCACGCCACGCTCATTGTGTAAATTGCAGGCTGACAATAAATAGACTCTTTTAATTTTTCTTCTGGTCCATTAAAACATATATCACTTATAGACCATCCTAAGACATCATCTGCCTCTGCAAAAATTTCTGCTGCTGCGTGACTTGATTCACATAAATCTTTACCCATTCCTACAAATTGAGCTCCTTGCCCTGAAAAAATAAATCCTGCACTCATAATAAACCTTCCTTTTCGTTTAAATTAAATATTATATTCATACTTTGAACTGCTTGTCCAGAAGCACCTTTTGTTAAATTATCTATAACACTTGTTATAATTATTTTTTTTGTTCTTGCATCATAAGATACTCCAATTTCACAAATATTTGTAAATGATACATGTTTTATATCTGCTTGTTTGCCTAATGGCAATATCCGAACGAATGCCTCATCTGCATAAGTCGCAGATAAAATAGAATGAACCTCTTCTGCCGAACATTCTCGTGTCGCATCATAAATAATTGTTGAATTTATACCACGATTTAATGGAACGAGATGTGGAATGAAATTAATAACAATATTGTCTAAACCTGCAGCAACCGCAAGTTCTTGTTCTATTTCAGGTAAATGTCTATGTCCAATTGTTGCATAAGCTCTAGCACTTTCATTACATTCAGGATAAATATAATCTACTGCAACTTTTCTACCAGCACCAGAAACTCCGCTCATACTTGATGCAATTATATTTTTACTAGATACAATTCCAGCTTTCAATAAAGGAATACTTGGAGTTAGAATACTTGTTGGATAACACCCTGCAGATGCGATTAAGCTAGATTCCTTGATATCATTTCTATAATGTTCTGGCAAACCATAAACAGCTTGACTTAATAATTCTGGAGCTGGATGATCGCATCCATAATATTCTTTATATTTTTCAAGACTTCTTAATCTAAAGTCAGCGCTAATATCAATAACTTTCAAACCAGCTTCAATAAAAGGTTTTGCATATTCCGCAGCTAAACCATGAGGCAAAGCTAAGAAAACAACATCACATTCATTTATAATATTTGCAACATTAGGTTCTGAAAATTTAATGCTTTGTTCCATAAAACGAGGAAAAACCTCGCCTATATGGTCTCCTGCGTACTTTCTAGATGTTATAACCTTAATTTCTACAAACTGATGATTGAATAACAATCTTAAAAGTTCTTCGCCAGAATATCCAGCTGCACCTACGACCCCTACATTTATTTTTTTCATATAATATTCCTTATTTTATTTTTGAATTATTCATCAATATAACAGTTATTATAAAAAAATCAAATAATAAATAAAAAAACACTATTTTTATATGCAAAATT
>JAOZMT010000452.1 GCA_029934175.1 Victivallales bacterium
TTTCACACACAGACAGAGAACATAGCTGTGCTTATTTTAGCGTTGAACAGCACTACTCAATAACCACTCCACTATATTTATTTTATTTATTTTTATTTCATTAACTTCAATAAGTTCCGTATTATCTAAAGTTATTAAAGTATTTGTTGAATCATTTAAAAATTTATCTGCTATAACAAAAGATGATGTTTCTCTTTTAAAGTTTTCATCATTTAATTGCAAGCAAACTTGTATTTTCTCCAATATTCTACTGTTAAATTTTTCATTAATAATAAAATCAATTTCTTTATGCTTTTGGTCCATTCCAAAGGCAATTTGTTTATCGCGTCGAAGTAATTCTAAAAATACAACATTTTCTATTCTGAAAGAATAATTTTCTTGTTTTGAACGGAATAAACTTAATAAACCCGTATCCACAGCAAAAAATTTTCTAGTTTGTGAAAAATATTTATATTGCTTCCAGTCAAATTTATTTACCTCAAACATAGCAAATGCTTTGACTAAGTATTGAGTATAATTAATTAAAGTAGATGACTTTATTTTATTTCCAAATGAGTTTATATAATTTGCAAGCTTTGAAAAAGATATTGTAGTTCCAACATTTGCCAAAAGATATTTTGTCAATTGTTCAAAAACTTTTATATTATCTAATTTAAATCGCTTTATAATATCATCTAAAATGACTTTATTTAAAACACCTTCAATATAAGACAATTTTGTTTCTTGTGAATTAATTGAAAAAACTTCAGGAAGACCTCCATAAGTAACATATTCATTAAACAAGGAGTCAACTTTTGCCTTATTTTGATAATAAGAGGAAGTTGTAGCTGGTAATGAGTCTTTGTAAATTAAAAATTCTTGAAAACTAAATGGCAAAATGAAAAATTCTATAAATCTTCCAGATAAACTACTGCTAATTTCAGAAGACAATAATTCAGAATTAGAACCAGTTATTATTATTTCTATATTTTCTTCTTTTTCATAAATAGTTCTTAAAAATTTATTCCAGTCAGTTACTAGTTGAATTTCATCTAAAATTAATAATTTAGGCTCGTTAAAATCCGATATACTGCTAACAAAAAGATAAAAAACCTCACCTAACTTTTTTGCATTATTAACCTCGGCTAATTCATAATCTTCAAAATTTAAATATAATATATTATTTAACTTGTATATATCATTATCTACTGCACGCTTGGCTACTTGACGAAGTAAAAAAGATTTCCCTGTTCTGCGAAATCCAGAAATAACCTTGATTGGTTTTGAACCTAAACTATTATAAACAGGTTCTTCTTTTATTCGTTTAACTCCATGAGTTCTTAAAATTTGACCTTGCCAATCATATATTAATTTATTTATACTATTCATCATTCCCCCATTAAGGCTTATTTTTCTACAATATTAGACTATGCTCGGTATAATATATTCTAATAATAAATAAAAACAAGTTTATTGTATTTTATTTTCTATTTTATTATTTATCTATTTTTGAGAGAAAGCATTCTATTTTGATAAAAAAGATAAAAAAACTTGCAAAAGTTCTAATAAATGTTAATCTAATGCATTATATATGCAGACGGTCTAATTTAATCGATTAAAAAAAGAGGTAGAAATGTTAGAAAAAAAGGATAAAGTTTTATCTGCAATGCAAGATTATGAAAAAGTTTTACTGAGATATTCAAATAGTATGATAAAAGACTATGAACGAGCTCAGGATATTGTTCAAGATACTTTTTTACAACTATGCAAAGCAGATTTAAAACTTGTTGAAAAAAATTTAAAAGCATGGCTTTTTAAGGTTTGTAGAAATAGAACCTTAGAAGTCATTCGCAAGGAGAAAAAAATGCAATCATTAACAGATGAACAGACGGCAAATCAAGTTTGTCATAATTCAACACCTGATATTCAAGTGGAGAAAAATGATAAATTTGCACAATTACTTATGTTGATAGACAGGTTACCTCAAAATCAAAAAGAGGTTGTTTGTCTAAAATTCCAAAGTAATATGAGTTACCAAGAAATAGCTGATACTATGAGCTTAACAGCTTCAAATGTAGGATTTATTTTACATTCAGCGATGAAAGAATTAAAAAAAATGATGCCAAGGGAGGTGTAATTATGAATAATAATTTAAATACAGATGATGTGCGTATTACTCAATATGCGGTCGGCGAAATGAATAATAATGAAATCAAACAATTTGAGTCTGAACTTGCGAACTGTGCAGATATTCAAGATGAAGTTAATGATATTAAAGAATTATCTTCTATCTTAGAAGATGGATTTAATGAACAAAATTTTAATTTATCAAATGATAGAAAAGACGAAGTTGCACAAGTCGCAAATAATAATTGCACAAATCGCAGATTATTTATCAAAATTGCATCATTCGCAGCTATAATTGCTGTTGTTTGCCTTATTTCATTTGTTGATACAACTGAAGATGCTGTAGATGTTGGTGGTGTGGTGGTTGATATTGTTGAAGAAGATATTTGTATTTTAGAAGAACCGCCACCTGTAGATTTGGATGAT
>JAOZMT010000453.1 GCA_029934175.1 Victivallales bacterium
CAGACACATAATCAACTAACATCGTTTCAATTTGTTTTGCTTTAAATGTCATATCAACATCATAACTAATAGCAATATTCCACGGCGAGTTATAAGTTTCTTCTTCATTAGGTCGAAGTTTTAATTTAAGATTTTTCACATCATGCAAACCAGCAAGCACAACAGAATGAAATGAACTATCGCGACCACGACCAGTCAAAAGGTATTTATCTCTTAACAGTCCAAGAAAACTTACAAATAATTGATTATTGCTACTTTTATCAACTTCATCAATTAAAAGCACTACTTTTTTATTCATTGCATTTATGAAATCAGTAATTATCAAAGATAATTTTTCTAAAGTTGAATTTTTATCATAATACAAAATATCTCCAGGTATATCTATTTTTAAAAATTTCAACTCTCCTTCTATTTTTCTAATAAACATTCCTACAAAAGCACTTTCATTATCAAAACAAGTATCTCCAATACCTTCAAATCCCATAGACAATACAATATAATCATCAAGTAAAGGTGTTGTTTCCAATAAACCTATTGTAGTCGTTTTCCCAAACTGTCTTGGACGATTTATTATAAAATACTTACCTCGTTCAATTAATTCAATAGTTTCTTTTAATTGCGGCGTTGTATCAACCATATAGTGCTTATTAGGTACACACAAACCTGTATCATTAAATTCTTTATTCATATTATTCTCCCTTTGTTTATACATTTTTTCCCGTATCAACATCTACATTTTTTATAATTGCATAAATCGCATATCCTAATAGTAAAAAAACCAGAACAATTAAAAAATATAATATGATTTTTTTGCTAAATATGCTGTTAGAACTCTTTACAATATGCTCTTCTTTATTAATTATTTTTGTAATACCTACCTTGTTTTGTTCTATATTTTTTAATACATTGCTAATATTAAAACTTACTCGCTTAGCTTTATTATTTCCAAAGAAAAATTTTGGGGCTCCTGAAAAATCATCTGTAATAAACCTAACTTGATATTCAATGCCTTGCAAGCTAATATCTTTAAAGCTTAGTGGAGCTAGATTTTTATCATAAATTGTGATTTTATAAAATTTATACCTGAATTCTTGAAATTTTATAGACTCATTTTTTTCTTTATAATGTGGAATACTTAACTTAGAAACTTCAGTTCGCTTAATATAGTTGAATTTTTTATTATCATTACTTCCTTCAATTAAAATAGAACGAGAATAATTCTTATTGTCTGTATTAAAGTTAATTTTCGATATTGGTTGCTTTGAGGTTTCTATTACTATTTCAGTGCTACCATTATTTCTTTTATTAGATAAAATCTCACTTCTATAAGTTATAATTTTACTTCTATTGGCTAAAATTCTTTCTTGCATAGAAGTTAATATAATATTATCTATTTTTAATATTGTATTTGTTTTATGTATTTTTTTTATTTTGCTAAAGTTAGATTTTAATCGTTCTTCTGAAATAAATTCGTAAGTACTTCCTTCTATTACCTCACTAAAATTATTTACTATGACTTTCAAAAATTTATATCTTTTATCATTTGATAAATTAATTTTTCTATTTGATATATTTGTTATGCTAGAAAAATCAAAAATTCTGCCACTGCTAACTTTATTATTTATAGTTTCTAAACTATCCCCTCCGTAAACAGAGATTTCTTTATCAAAGTCCTTTATTTTTGTTATAATAGATAATGTATCTGGTATTCTAGAAGGATCTGTAACATTTATAATAAGTTCAATTGTATTATTTTTTAACTTTGTTAATTTTATAATTTTAGATTGACAAGTTTCTTGAACCTTTACAGCTTTAAAAGATTTTATAGGTAAGATTATAAATGGAACTAAATTATCATAAACATCTATTATTCTAGAATCAATATAGTTATTATAACTATTCTGATAGAAAAAATCAGTTGGTTTAAAGCCATAAATACGAGACTCATTTTCTAGTGGTATTTTAATTTGATACGAATAGCGAAATCCCTCAGATAAGTTTGCACATTGTCCATAAAACATTATAGATATTAACAAACACAATATTAGTTTGATTTTCATTTTATATATTAATTCCTTTTTTTATTCTAGTTATATTATAATATTTCATTGCAGTGAAATATCTATTATTTTAATAATAATAAATTACTGCATAACGAGCAGAATTCAAACTTTTATAGAAAAAATATGTATTTATATTGTATACTCGTTACTACTCAGCAAGCATTATAAGCAATCAATTTAAATTTATGTAAAAATCAAATTATTAAAAATTTTGAGAATCAATTTAAGTTTTCCAAAAATGATTTACCGTAAAATATATTTTTTATAGAATCAAAAACATTTTGATTTTGTTTGCTAGCAGTTGATATTAAAGATCTAATTTTACAAAATCTTTGAGCTCCTTTGTCGCTTCTAAAAGTTCCAGATATTTTTTCTTTTACTTTTATCATCCTATACTCTAAGCACACGAGCTATGCTCTCAGCCTGTATGTGAAAGCTAAATATAAAAAATTGAATATCCAATAT
>JAOZMT010000454.1 GCA_029934175.1 Victivallales bacterium
TTAATGTTGAATTTTAAATTTTGAATGTTTAATTAATACAAAATTTATTTATTCTAAGTTAGAGTATTTTTTCAATTCAACATTCAAAATTCATAATTCAAAATTAACATAACCCTTAAAACTTAAATTAAGTATATTTGTCAGTATCTTAACATCCTGCCACCGAGACGGATGGCGCTCCGTTTAAGACTTTGTCATAAGACAAAATTTATGTCAAATTATTTTTTATTTATTAAAAATATCTGCGGATTTATACGATGTCATCAAAAGTATTCATTGGAGAAGTAGGAGATGCTTTTGAAAAAATAGGAGCAGGCATAGCATTTATTGCATACTCCGCACTTTTAACCGCCATAGCAAAGGCTTTTGCCATTTGTGCAGGATTTCCTGCTGCGGCAATTGCAGTATTAACCAAAACTGCATCAGCGCCCATTTCAATAGCATCTGCTGCATGTGATGGTAATCCTAATCCTGCATCAACTACAACTGGGACATTACTTTGTTCAATAATAATTTCAAGCATAGCTTTAGTTCTTATTCCTTGATTACTGCCTATCGGAGAACCAAGAGGCATAACAGCATGAACTCCAACATCCTCTAGTCTTTTTGCCAAAACAGGGTCAGTATTAATATATGGCAAGACAAAAAAGCCTTCTTTAACTAATTTTTCAGCAGCAATAAGTGTTTCAATAGGGTCTGGTAACAAATAGTTTGGGTCAGGATGAATCTCAAGTTTTAGCCACTTATAACCAGCCATTTTCCCTAATTGTGCTATTTTCAAAGCTTCTTCAGCATTGCGCGCGCCACTTGTATTAAGCATAACTTTAACTTTATCTTTATTGATAGCTGATAAAATATCATCATCTTTTTGGTCTAAATTAACTCTTTTCAGAGCAACAGTTACAAATTCTGTTTCAGAAGAATCTATTGCAGACTTTAGAGCATTTGCAGATGAAAATTTTCCTGTTCCAAGGAAAAGGCGACTATTAAATTCCGTATTTGCGATAACTAATTTTTTCATATTTTATTTGGGTTTATTTGATTCGTTTGATATTGTATCTAATTCAACTCTTCTCATTGCAGGGAAAAGATAAATTAAAAGAGAAACTGCATAAATTGTAGGATAACTTATGTAGTATAAATTTAGAGCAAGAAAAACTGAAGCAATTATCATTCCAGGAATTCCTGCGTAAATACTTAGAACAAAATATTCTTTCATAGTTGCTTTTTTAGGAGAGCTTAACATAAAAGAAAAAGAACTAAAGATAAAAGTATAGGCGAAAACTATAAATAAAGCAAATAATGTCCAATAAAAAAACAACGCAACACAGGCAAATATTGTTAAAGCAGAAAACTCAAATGGCACTCGGCTTGGTAAGGCTGATGCAAATTCGGAAAACTCATCATTTTCAACTGAATTAATTATTGGCTGTAATTCATTTCGATGGACATAAGACATTTTATTATTCTTTTGAGATAAAATATTCCGCACTAAAATAACTTCTTCTTTTTCATAATTAATCCACATTGATATTGATTTAGGTCGCCAAATTAAGCCTCCTAAAACATTACTATCATTAAATATTTCTTTTGAAACTATTTTATTTGCAGGAACATAATCAAGCCTAAGCTCTTTGTGAAAAAAAGTAATAACCTTATCTGAATTTTTTGTTGGATACATTCCACTAGAGTCAATTTGAATTTCTCCAAATGTAGAACTTAATTTTATCTCATTAGCGTCAATGTTTTTTAACAGCGTATATGATTGGGATGCAGCTATTAAAATTGACAACATACACGATAAAATAAAAACATCAAAAAAAGTTCTTAGTAATGAATTCTTTGAAATTTTTATAAATATTTCTGTTCCTGTGCATACTCCGATAATGTTTTTAAATACTTGCATAATATTTTTATTTTTTATTTCTTGAAAAGCTGAATTTTTTGATTTTATCTTTTAATTTAAATTTAATTGCTCTTTTAGAATCTGTCATTTTTTCTTCTTTAATTTCAACTGGAGGAAGGTCCTTAGTCATCTTTTCATAACACTTCGGACAAAGTCCATGCGACACTCCTGTGCGTTGACCATCATTTACACTCCACTCATCTATTTTGTATATAGAATTGCACCAACTACAAACCATAGGAATTGCTCTTATGTCATTAAGATCAAGTTTCATTGTGTGTTCTTCGTTAAAAGAAACTTCTTTATTTATTGCGTTGTTTTTGTTATCTTCCATTAAATTCCTGCTTTACCTAAATGGTTGGTTAATATTCTAAATTAAAAAGTATAATAATTAAATAAGATATATGATATTAAAATATATACAAGTTTTTTAAGAAAAAAAATCATTTTTTTGTTGATTATTTAAAAAACTTATCGTTACTTTGATTATTTAGAGATGATAACAGGATTTTCAGGATTTATATTTTTCTAATTACAACCTTAATAATTAAAAATATAAATAATTAAAGTATATATTCAGTAAAACCCATTTTACCACAAAGTAGACGAAGTTTTTCGCA
>JAOZMT010000455.1 GCA_029934175.1 Victivallales bacterium
GCATTTTTCACCTAAATGTTTCAAGGACTCAGAATATATTTATTTGATTCTAGAGTTAAATATAATATTTTTGAATTATCTTTTAAATGTATCAATGTAACTTTTTTAGAATTGGTTGTTGCATCTTTTAATTCTTGAGTTGTTTTTATTTTTGCAAAATCAAAATTTAAATTAATATATTTTATAACACTCCAATATACTTCTTTAAATCGTTCAGTATATAGTGGTCCTTCTTCCTCTGAACGAGGTTTATATTCTCGCAAATATTTGAATAATAGAAAATAGGATATTTTCTTTATCCCTCCATCGTATAAACATACTTTGTCAACTGGTTTATTCCAAGCTAAGGATAATAACTTTAATGATGCATTATCACGATTTATTTTTGTGTCATTTTTATTAATTATAATATCAACTAACTTATACCTTTCTATATTTTGCGGATGTGATATTTTATAATCTACTTTTCCGTTATCGCATCCTACAATAATAAATAAGCATAACAATAAACAATATTTTATTTTTTTCATTTTATCTCGTGGATTATTTTAGGTTCTTTTATATCTACAAAAAATAGTAATTTGTAATTTCTACTTAAATCTTCTATTTGCTTAACTGCATTAACTTGAATAAACCATACTTTTTTAGAATGAATCTTGTCTTTTATCATAAATGTTGCAGGTTTAATAATGACTTCTTCTGTTATTAAATTAACTTGTGTATATTTATT
Source organism: Victivallales bacterium (assembly GCA_029934175.1). Lineage (GTDB taxonomy): Bacteria > Verrucomicrobiota > Lentisphaeria > Victivallales > JAUVCU01 > JAOZMT01. Next base: position 731 of record JAOZMT010000455.1, read on the forward strand.
GCCTAATTCTTTTTTTATTAAATTCTCAACTTCTTCTTTTGTTGTAATTGTTTTAGGATATTTTTCTAATAAATCATAACTTCGTTTAAATGATATGAATTTACCTGTATAAGCATTAATTGTTACTTGAATAACTGAATCTAATGACTTTATCCCATCTTTTGTTTTAGAAATAATCATAACCTCATAAACTGTTTCATATTCGCCAAATTGGCTTAACTTTACATCTGTGTCATAATACGCAGGTAATACAATATCATTCTTATTCAAAAAATCTAATGCTTTTCTTTTTGCTACATCATCTTCTAATAAACGAGGCGGTTCTTTTATTGTTAAAAAACTTATTAATTGTCCATCTTTTGTATTAAGTTGTATATTTATCAAACCTTCTTTTTCAGTTCGATACATAATGCGAAATAATTTTAAATCTAGCATATTTGAATGAATAATATTTTTCATAATTATATTATCGCCTACAACTTTTATCCCATTTTCTTTTAAGAAAGTATTACTTTTTGACAATAGTTTATTTTCTTCTAAATCTCCATTATCAAGTTTGGCAGGAACTTCAGGTGGAATAAATCCCTCGGGCATTGGATAGTTCAATTGTCCAAAACTTGCATTCGATAACATTGTTGCTAATATAATACATAATAGCATTTTTCTTAAATTAATCATTTTCTTTTTCTCCTATTTTTGTTTGTTTCCTTTCGACATAATATCGATATTCTTTATAATTTTTAAATTTACCATTTTTATCTTTTTCATTGGTACTCCACTCTTCCAAATTCGCTGTTAAATATATATATGAATTATCAGCAAAAACACAAGGAAAGTCTGTATAAAACAAAAGAGTTTTATTATTAAGTTTATTAATAAAATTTTGTTTCTTAGGAATAACTGAGTATTTAATATATTGCTCAGAAGCTTCCATAATATTTAAATCTCCTTTGAAATTGTTGTTAGAAATCTCTCTCATCATTATTTTATGCTTTTCATTTGAATAATATACTAAGTGATAATATAGTAAACAATAATCACCAAAATCCTTTTTTAAAATATTAAAATTTTTCAATTTATTAATGTCATAATCAACATCACAAAGTTTTTCTGTAAAAATGGCTGTTAGAGTTGAAAAATATCCATGTAAAATATTAATATTTTCTCTTTTGTTAGGGAAAAATGTAGTATGTAATCCTAAACTAAACCAGATTACAGAAAAAATAAATATTATAAAAAAAACAAATAATATAACATCTCGAAGCCTAAATTTTTTATTTTTGTAATTTATCATATACAGCTCCTGCATAATACAACTCTTTTATTTGGTGCATGGCTCCAGCTTTTTCTTTGAGAGCATCTTGATGATTTCCAAATGGGTCAATAGTAATATCAAATGTCGTATTAAGATAATCTTTAATATTTGCTTGTTCAGCATTATTAAGATTATTGTATAAAACAATAGATATTGCATAAGTCGCAATTAAAATTAGAAAAGCCGTTATTTTTAAATGTTGCATTAAAATCCTTAATAGTTTGTTAATTAATCTCTTTAAAATATCATAAAAATAAGAAGATACAAATAATATCCAAAAAAGTTCTATTTTTTTTGAATGACTTATGGCTTTTGTTTTAGCCTTATAGAACACGGATAGCATGGATTAAGCGGATAAACACGGATTCTTAATCTGAGTAAATCTGCCTAATTCGCAAAATCTGTGTTCTATAAGGTATCAAATAATTAAATATTTAAAAGAAAATTATTTTGAATTAATTTGAAATGTTGAAAAAG
>JAOZMT010000456.1 GCA_029934175.1 Victivallales bacterium
AAAATTAAATTACTTTTGTTTTGACTTTTTTATGTTCTAGTGCTAAATTATACTCAAACGAAAATATTACAATAATAAAAAATAGGAGGTTACTGTAAAAAAAAATATACTGTGAGCGGTTGAAATTTTAATCCGTTTACAGTATAAATTAAAAAATTCAAAAAATTACACTTTTGTGGAGAGGCTGTGTGGGTAGTTGAGTTAAGGGAACTCAGCCAATGCACACTTCGCAAAACTTGTGATTTATTTAATTGTTGTCCCTGTGAAAAATTACCAAAATTTAACACAATCTGACAACACTTTTAAATAAAGCACGCTGGTAGGCGAGTCTTTGTTTATTTGTGTATTCTATAGGTGTTTGGTGATACCTCACAGGGCATAAATGATGAAGACATGCCCCATTTTTTCAAATAGTTGAAATATTTAGACTTGTTCTCATTGTTGAATTTACAATACAAACAAGAATAAAAAATGAGCAATATTTCAATTCAATTAAAAAGATTAATTCGTTTAGCGTCAGAACTAAAGAAAAATAATTATCCAACTGCTATTTCATTTGCTGAAAAGTTGCGAAATGAGCAGAAAAATGGAGATCATTCTTTAGGCTGTTCTTCTAAAACTATTCAGCGAGATATTGAAAAATTAAAATTTGACTTTAAAGCTCCCATCGAATATGACAATGCAAGAAAAGGATATTATTTAAAACACCATGGCTGGAATATGCCATCTATTGCATTAGGCGAAGATGAAATGATTTCTATCTTATTAGGTGCAAGGGTTGCAGAAACAATATTCCCAAATCCTCTTAAATCAAAAATTCGACTAGGAACAGATATTTTACTCGCAGAAAATAATCCAGATTTCTTAGATACAGCATGTATGAAATCAATTGTTATCACATCTGGCTTAAAATCCCAAATAAATCAAAATTGTTTTGAAGTGATTTTTGAATGTTGGCAGAAAAAATTAGCTGTTACGATCAAGTATATGAGTGTTGAACGAAAGACAACCACACGAACGATAGAGCCACATGCATTGCTTTTTAATGATGGACATTGGTTGACAAAAGCTTTTTGCCATAAAAGAAAAGATTTTAGAATGTTCGCTTTACAAAGAGTTAAAACTGCAAATAAAACAAATAAGAAATTTGAACAAAATAATAATATGATTAATCGATTAAAAACAGATAAAGTATTTGATTTCAAACAAATTAAAGACATTCAGATTAGTTGTGATAAATCAATTATTTATTCTTTATATGAAAATCCTTTGCATCCAAATCAAGAAATAATTGAAAATAAAAATGATTTTTCAATAAAAATACCAAATCTATCTGAAAGAGATATAATAAAATGGATTTTTAACAAAAAAGGAAAGGCTAAAATAATAACTCCAAAAAGTCTAAAAAAAGAAGTGCTAAAGGAAGCAATAAAAATTATGGAAGCACATAAATAAAGGAAATATAAAAAATGGCTAATTTCAAACAACACATTACAGGCGGATTTATCACAGGTGGAATAACATCAACTATTGCATTATTTGGTTATGGATTAACTCTTTTACAAGCAGGAGTAGTTTTTATACTAGGAGTATTAGGGTCTGTCTTGCCTGATATTGATTGCGATACAAGCACGCCTTTAAAGTTTTTATTTGGATATATCGGTATAATTTTACCAGTCATTGGATTACAATATTATCCTGATGCAAAAATGGAAAATACGCTAATATTTATTGTTATTGGTTATTTTTTAATAAGAGATGTTATATCAATCCTATTTCTAAAAATCACAGTTCATCGTGGGATTTATCATAGTATCCCAATGGCTATAATAATGGGACAACTAACATATTTAATGTTTTTTGATTCTCTTTTTACACATAGAATAATATTTGCTATTGCCTGTTGTTTAGGATATTTAACACATCTAACTATGGATGAAATATGGTCTATTGATTTAACAGGTTGTCATATAAAAAGAAGTTTTGGAACAGCTTTAACCTTAAAAGGCGAATCAATAATTGTTACAATAATTGCATACATCGCAATTATAAGCTTAGCGGGCATTATTTATTGGACTTACTCTTAACGCCCTGCTTTGGCAAGTAAAGAATTTTAACCACGAAAAAAGAGAGTTCTTTGCGACTTATGCAATAGACTATTTCTTAAATTGATTATTGGATATTGAAGGATTTCTTAAATTGATTATTGGAAATTCCTTGTTGAATATTGGATATTGAAGGATTTCATAAAGTCAATGAGTTTAATTATTTTTAATTAGTGTTCAGTTAGTGTCTGTTAGTAGTTAAAAAAGTCTCCCTAATAATTCTGAGTCAATTATTCTGATTAAATTTTGCCATCAATTCGGCTATTATTTTATCTTTATCCTCTAATTCTTTCTTTGCCTTCTCGGTTGCTTTCTTTGCCTTCTCGGTTGCTTTCTTTGCCTTCTCGGTTGCTTTCTTTGCTTTCTCGGCTTCTTTCTTTACCTTTTCAGTTCTTTTTTCAGCTTCTTTCCTTTTTC
>JAOZMT010000457.1 GCA_029934175.1 Victivallales bacterium
CAGAATAATTGAGAGCAGAATAATTAAGAAGAGTTTTTTATGAGTCTTAATCTTTATTTTCATTGGTTTTGATTTACTTAAGGATTGAAAGAATTAACCACGGAAGACACGGAAAAACACGGAAAGGGAAAAGAAGAGTTTTTTATGAGTCTTAATCTTTTCTTTCATTGATTCTGATTTAATGTATATATTGTGAAGCTTAGTGCTTAACTTTGTTTCCTCTGTGGTTAACTATAAATTAATGTGGTTCACTGATGAATATATACGATTTAATTAAAGATGTAGATTTGTATTATTTAAATAGAAATATTAATTCAAAAAAACTCTTCCTAATTATTCTGCTTTTCTTAAATTCAAAATAAATCGAAAATATTTTTTTTAAAACTTGCTTTTTTTCCTTTTTAATGTAAATTATCAATCTGTGAAAAGTTTCACAGATAAAAAAGGAAGTTTTATGAGAAGTGAATTATCAGAACCTACAGTTTATAGACTGTGTGTAGTATTAAGAATTTTAGAGGAGTTGCGATCTAAACAGATTGTGATATCATCGTCTGAATTATCTAAATATACTAATACTACCGCTTATACATTAAGAAAAGATTTTAGTTTGTTATCTGGAGTTGCTTCAAGTAAATCAGGTTACGATATAGAAAACTTAATATTTTGTATAAAGTCAAAATTAGACATAGGAATTGCGAAGTATGCAGCTATTGCAGGCTTAGGGCGTATTGGAATGGCTATTTTGAATTATACAGATTCTAGGATTAAAGGATATGATATTGTCGCTGGTTTTGATGCTAGTGTTAATAAATTGGAAACCTTACATACAGATATTCCACTTTATCCAGCTTATGATATAGAAGATATCGTTCGGGAGTTGAAAATAAAACTTGCAGTAATAGCTGTTCCAGCTGATAAAGCTCAAGAAATAGCATTGAGATTTATCAAAGGTGGCGTTGAAGGAATAATTAATTTTGCACCAGTTATAATAAAAACTGATGTAGATACAGTATATATAAAAAATATTGATTTAGTAACAGAATTTAACTTTCTGTCGTCAATAGTAAAAACAAAAGGAGAATAAAATGTTTAAAGTTCAAACACTAAACAAAATTGCTACTATCGGGTTAGATTATCTTCCAAGGGAAAATTATGAAATCACAACGGAAACTTCATCTCCAGATGCGATTTTATTAAGAAGTTTCAAAATGCATGATATGGAATTGCCAACTACATTGCAGGCAATTGGTAGAGCAGGGGCAGGTGTTAATAATATTCCATTGGATAAATGTTCTGAAAAGGGTATAGTTGTATTTAATACACCAGGAGCAAATGCAAATGGAGTTAAGGAGATGGTTTTGGCATCTTTATTTTTATCATCAAGAGATATTGTAAGTGGAGTTCAGTGGGCAAAAGGATTGAAAAGTGAAGGTGATATGGTTCCTAAATTAGTAGAAAGTGGCAAATCTAATTTTGCAGGAAATGAAATTAAAGGGAAAAAATTAGGAGTCATAGGCTTAGGAGCTATCGGCGTAATGGTTGCGAACGATGCAATTGCACTTGGTATGGATGTGATAGGTTATGATCCATTTATATCAGTTGAAGCGGCATGGAGTTTATCAAGTGAAGTAGAAAGAGCAAATGCTTTGGAAAATTTATTATCAAAAGTTGATTATATAACTTTACATTTACCATTGTTGCCTCAGACAAAAGGTATGTTAAATGACGAAAAATTTGCAATGATGAAAGATGGAGTTAAAATATTAAATTTTGCTCGTGGTGGATTAGTTGATAATATTGCACTTAAGGTGGCTATTACAAGAGGTAAAGTTGATCGTTATGTTACAGATTTTCCAGATGTTGAGTTACTTGGCGAGGATAAGATTATTCCAGTTCCACATTTGGGAGCTTCAACAAATGAGTCAGAGGATAATTGTGCTATTATGGCAGCAAGACAATTAAAGGATTTTCTAGAAGATGGGAACATTACAAATTCTGTAAATTTTCCAAATTGCAAAATGTTAAAAACAGACTCTCCACGCTTAATTGTTGCAAATAAAAACATTCCTAAAATGGTAAGCCAAATAACAACTTTGCTAGCTGATGAAAATGTTAATATTGCTGATATGATAAATAAAAGCAAAGGTGATTATGCATATAATATTATTGATATTGATGGAGAAATAACAGAAGAGCAAATACAAAAAATAAAAGATACAGAAGGTGTTGTTATGGCAAAATTGTTATAGAATAATTTTCATAATTATACTGCAAACTGTTGATTATTCAACTTTTTGCAGTATTTTTTTGCCTTGTTCTTTACACCGACCTAAACAAAAAATTTATTGAGAAAAATTAAGCAGAATAATTATTTTTTTATTTTTTTCAGAACTTGCAAAGTCAAAAATCCAAATGAGACTCCACTAATTATCAGAAAATTTGATATTAAAACATATTTATTACGCAGAATAATTTAACGCATAATAATTTAACGCATAATAATTTAACGCATAATAATTTAA
>JAOZMT010000054.1 GCA_029934175.1 Victivallales bacterium
AATGAAAAAAATTATTAATTTTGAATGTTGAATTTTGAATTAATACTTATCTGCAGTAAAGATTAGATTAGCACATTATTATAATAATTTTAATGTTGAATTTAAAACAAAAGATAACTTTAAAATACTTTTAAAGTAGTTTGCAAAATAGTTTATTTGTATTATATTATATGTGTTTAGTGAAATGGAGATAAGCTCTGTTGAGAAGCAACTTGTTGAGAGATAACTAAATCAAATTTATAAGAATTTTATAAATTAGGGAGTTTTTACTCCCTTTCTTAATTATAAATTTGTAATGTCTTAAAAAATCTCGGGGTTTGGGGCAGAGCCCCAACTATTAAAAAAGATATTAAAGTATATATTTTTCAGGTCAGCAAGTAAGGACGCTACCAATATTTAACTGCATTAATGCAAGTTTTAGATAAAGGTTTTGCAACTTATGAAAATGAAGAAGGAGACTTTAGAGAATGTATTATTTTCTTTACTTCAAATTTAGCTAAAAAAGAATTTGTTGATTTGAAAAGGGAATATGCTAATAGAGTTAATTTTGATAATTTAAGCAATAGAAAAAGGAAATCAGAATTCTTGAAACTTCAAAATAATGCAAAAGATTTATTAATATCAAATAATATATTACCAGAATTAACAGGTAGATTAAATAATATTCTTATTTATAATCCTCTTCCTGCAAAAGCTATTATTTCTATTTTGATTCAAAAAATTAGTTTACTCGCTTCAAATTCATATAATTTGAATGTAATTTATATCTCTCCTGTTTTGTTAGCCGAAGAATCTAAAGTTTTAGCAAATAATATTCGAGGTGCAAGACCTGTAAATGATTTGGTTGAAGAATATTTTCAAGACTTATTCCAAGATTTTAATAATAATTCAGATGATAGAATGAATAATCTTGATATAATTATTGAATTTGACATAGAAAAAGATGAGATTTTTATAACGAAAAAAAATGATTCAAATATAATTGATTTTAATTACAATTCTATGATTGAATCTGCTATGAATTTACTAGAAAAAGAACAAATTAAGGAGACATAAAATGAAAAAGTTACCAATATCAAAAGCAGTATTTAGAGAAATAATAGAAGAAAATTGTTGTTATGTGGATAAAACAAAATATGTCAGAATGATTGAGGATTATCCATCTAAATATTTATTTATTTCACGACCTCGTCGTTTTGGGAAAAGTTTATTTTTAGATACTCTTCGTGCGACTTATGCAGGAGAAGAAGAACTATTCAAAGGATTATATTTAGAAAACAATTGGGATTGGAGTGAAAAATATCCAATAATTTCAATTGATTGGGGTAATGGAACGGTTACGACAAAAGAAGAACTTGAAAAAAAAATGCACTGGAACTTATTAAAAGTTGCAAATCTATATGATATAAAATTGGAAGAGGAGTTCGCTACAGATAAATTTGAAGAACTTATAATGAAATTAGAAAAAAAACATGGTAAGGTTGTCATTTTAATAGATGAATATGATAAACCAATTGTTGATAATCTTTGTAAACCTGTTGCAGATATTATGCGAGAAACTTTAGGAGGATTTTATTCTATCTTGAAAGGAGCAGACAAATATTTAAAACTTGTATTTTTGACAGGAGTATCAAAATTTGCTAAAACAAGTATTTTTAGTAAACTTAATAATTTAAAAGATTTAACATATAAAACTGATTATTCCGATTTGTTTGGATATACACAAAGTGAATTGGAAGATGTTTTTAATGAATATCTTGATGATGTAGATTTAGAAAAAGTTAAAGAATGGTATGATGGATATAAATTTCTTGGCAGTGAAATGTATAATCCTTTTGATATTTTATTATTTTTAGATGATAAAGAATATAGTTTTTATTGGTTTGAAACAGGAACGCCTACTTTACTTGCTAATGAATTAAAAAAAGAAAAAAAGAAAATTCCTGATTTCAATAATATTACAGTAAGCGAAACAGATTTACAAAGTTTTGATATTCATGATATGAAATTTGAAGTTTTATTATTACAAACAGGATATTTGACAATTGAGAAAGAATATTATAAAGGTGTAAAAAAAAGATATAAATTGAAATTACCAAACCTTGAAGTGAGAACAGCTTTAACTGAGTTTTTATCTATGAACTTGTTTTATCCTGATGCAAAAAAGAATAGCACAATATTTAGTGATCAACTTTACGATATTTTTCACGACAAAGAACCTGAAAAATTAGAACCTTTATTTAAATCTTTTTTTGATGGCATACCACATCAATGGTATAAAAAAAATGATATTGCAAAATATGAAGGATATTATAATTGTTTATTTTATACTGCGTTTTCCGCAATTGGATTTGAAACAATTCCTGAATCATCAACACTTGAAGGGGATGCTGATTTAACAGTTCTTGCGGATAACGCAATATATGTTTTTGAATTTAAAATGATAAAATCTCCTAACAGTGCAATGCAACAAATAAAAGAACGAGGTTATTATAAAAAATATTTAAATCATGGACAAGATATATTTTTGATTGGAATTGAATTTGATCATGAAAAGAAAAATATTTCAGATTTTGAAATGGAAAAAATAAAGGAGAATTAAAAAATGGAAAATATAATATGTCCAGTTTGCGATAATCGCAAAGCTATGATTGGAGTAGAATGTTCTGATTGTCAATGGCCTAATTATCCTGTTTTAGGAGAAAAAGGTGATTACTATTATGCGGAAGTCGCAAGAGCAAAAGAGATATTCAAAGATAAGTGCGAACTTCGCAAATTAAGAGATGCTAATCAAAAATTGCAACTTGAACTCGAAAAAGAAAAGCTTCAACGAGAACAAGATAAATTGATTGCTGAAAAAACAAGGCAAGCAGAGTTAGATAGAATTGAAAAACAAAGAGAAGAGGAAGGATTGCGAAATGAGCAAAAGAAAAGAGAAAACTCTTTAATTCCCAAAGGCAAAGATTTTACTATTCCTAATTTAGGTATGGATTTTGTTTTTGTTGAAAATGGTAGTTTTCAAATGGGCTCAAATGATGGATATGATGATCAAAAACCTGTTCATAAAGTAACTTTATCCAATGATTTTTGGATCGGAAAATATCAAGTAACTCAAAGTGAGTATAAAGATATTATGGGAGAAAGCCCTGGTTTTTTTAAAGGCAATAAAAATCCAGTTGAAATAGTTTCATGGAATGATTGTGTTGAATTTTGTGAAAGGTTAACAATTCAAGAAGAAAAAGCAGGCAGATTGTCATTAGGTGCAAGTTATCGTTTACCAACAGAAGCAGAATTGGAATATTGTGCAAAAGGCGGAAACAAAAGCAGAGCCTATAAATATAGTGGTTCTGATTTTATAAATCGAGTTGCTTGGTATGATGACAATAGTGGAGAAGAAACACATCCTGTTGGAGAAAAATCATCAAATGAATTAGGCTTATATGATATGAGTGGTAATGTTTGGGAATGGTGTGGCGATTGGTTTGATAGTAAATATTATACAAATAGTGCATCGACAAATCCTAGAGGTGCGTCATCTGGCTCTGCTCGCGTGTTTCGCGGTGGCAGTTGGAACGACAAGTCCTCGTACTGTCGTTCAGCTGATCGGGGCAACCGTAGTCCGTCGGGTGCGTTCGACGCTTTGGGCTTCCGCCTATGTCTTGGCTTGTAGGGCGAGACAGTTTTCGTGCTCAAGTCAGTCAAGAAACAGTCGGCGAAGCCTCAGCAGGAACAAAAAAACGCCAAGGATTGGTAGATAAATTTCAAGGAGGGGAGGGGGATATATTTTTAATCAGTTTAAAAGCAGGTGGAACAGGATTAAATTTAACGGCGGCAGATTTTGTTATTCACATGGATCCATGGTGGAATCCAGCAGTTGAAGATCAAGCATCTGACCGAGCTCACAGAATAGGACAACAGCGACCAGTTACGGATTATCGTTTTGTGACAAAAAATACAGTTGAAGAGCGAATAATAGCATTGCACAAAAAGAAAAGAGCATTAGCAGATTCGTTATTAGATGGAACAGATGTAGCAGGCAAAATGTCTGCTGAAGATTTATTAGATTTATTAAAATAATTTGCTCGTGTTCGTCCATGTTTGTCCGTGTTCGTCCGTGTTTAAAAAATTTAAAAAAGGAATAAAATTATGGAAAATGATATAAAAGAAGAAGAACAAGCACTTGAAGGTGGTGCTTATGAAGTTTTAAAAAAACGAATTTCTGGTTTGGAAAGCGAACTTAGTGAAAAACTTGAACAAATTAATGAAAAACGAAAAGCTATTTATGGTGGACATCAAAGTAAAGTTGTCGGGAATGAACGAATTCAAACTGAAAATAATTGCATTCCAAGAGATATTACTGGTATTGGAGAATATCTTCTGTTTGGTTATAATGTCTTTATTGGCTTGCGTGATGAAACTAAAGTTAATGATGTTTTTAGCGTTTTAAAATTTGATGGAAATAGCTTTGTTGAAGCAAATGTAGATGTTTTTGCAGATGATAATTTCACTAAAGATTTTAACGAATTATATAGATATTATAAAAATGTTAAGTTTTTACAATTTATAAAATCAGCATCACGACTTATGTTTATTTTTCAATGTGGAGAAACTATTGATGATAGAAAAATTTTAAATTTTAATATTGAAAATGATAACTCTCTTAAATATTTAGATAATCGTGGCGAAATGGAATATAAATTGCCACCTCAGCATGATTTTGAATGGAATGAACTTAAAAGAGAACATCAAAGTTCAGGGGAATTCCCTAATTATTGTATCGAAGATAAACTTTTTGTTAATTGTATGGGCGGAAGTATAACGATTAAAATTGAAGACAATACGACTTCTGGAGAGGGTATTTATTCTGAGGCTGTTGAAAATGCAGACCAAACACTAGATGATTCAAGCAACTTTTATGCTGTTGTTGGCGATTTGATTATTTGGAAAGTGAAACCTTATAGAGAACAAAATTATAGATATTTTGTGTTTAATCATAAAAAAGAATCTGCTGTTAGAATTGACTCAATTGAACGGGCGTGTGTGCAATTGCCTGAAGATCATGGTATTATTTTCCCACGAGGATATTATTTGCAAGACGGAGATATGCGTCTTTTTGATGAAGATGTGGCTGATATGAAATATCTTGAATGCATTCCTTCGCCAAATGGTGAAGATTATCTTTTTATATTTTATCATGAAAAAATGGGATTGCATATTTTATTGCAATATAATTTAATAACAAAAGGATTAGCAAATCCTATTTCTTGTCACGGATATTCTTTGTATGAAGACGGAAAAATGGTTGTTTTTAATACGCAAGATGAAGAGCCAAAAAGAAATCATCCTATGCAAATATGGGATACTCCATTTTTCTCAGAAACTTATGAAGTCATTCCAGACTCGGATTCTTATTTAACAAAAATTGGAAATAGAGATTTAGTTAAGGGAATATCTGAAGGTTATTCTATTAGCCGATTGATGTCATCGCAAGAAGCGAGTTTATACACATATCAAGATATAATAAAAGCCAGCACAAGTATTGTAAATAATTATCATTGGCTTGGACATGAAGAATTTTTTGGAACAAAGGAACTTGTCGGAGAAATAAAATCTGCGGCTTGTGCAGCTGTTGCTGAATATGAAAAAGTTGTTGAAATTCGCAAAAACACAAAGCATCAACTCAATGAAACAGAAGTTGCTGTAAAAAAATGTTTATTAGATGCATCTCCAGATTCAATGACTTCTATAACTCAATTTGTCGATTCATTAGGTGAAATTAGAACACGAAGAGGACAAGTTATATCGTTACGAGAATTAAGATATATTGATTTAAGTTTAGTCGATTCTTTGGATGTGAAACTATCGGAAGCGAGCGATTTGGTTGCAAATGCTTGTGTTGAATTTTTATTAGATCCAACCGCATTAGAACCTTATATTAGAGAAAACGATGAGATACTTCACAATTTGAAAACTGTGCAGAAAATTGCAGATATTATTCCTTTAGATGAGTCGTTAGAAAAATTAGCAGAAAATCTTGATCTTCTTACTGATGTTGTAAATAATCTTAAAATTGATGATGCAACAAAAACTACACAAATTGTAGATGGAATAACAGATGTTTATGCCGCTTTAAATAGAACTCGTGCATCATTGAAAAATCAGAAAAAAGAGCTTGGCAGTGCCGAGGCAAAGGCAGAATTTTCAGCACAGTTTAAACTTATTAGTCAAAGTATTACAAATTATATTGGCATGTGTGATACGATTTTAAAGTGTGATGAATATTTGACAAAACTAATGATAACAATTGAGGAACTTGAAGGTAAGTTTTCAGAATACGATGAATTTGTTGAACAATTAATAGAAAAACGAGAGGAGGCATATTCTGCATTTTCAAGTAGAAAACAAGTTTTAGATGAAGAACAAAAACGAAGAGTTACATCATTGTTATCATCTGCAGAACGAATTTTAAAAGGTGTTACAAATAGAGCAGAATCTTTTAAAGATGTTGATGAAGTTAATTCATATTTCGCATCTGATTTAATGGTCTCAAAATATCGTGATATTATTATAAAATTAGAAAAACTTGGAGATACTGTTAAGTCTGATGACTTGATTGGTCGTTTGAAAAGTGCGAAAGGAGATATTATCCGAAAACTTAGAGATAAATTAGACTTATTTGAAGATGGGACAGATATTATTTCCTTTGGAGATTATAAATTCACGGTTAATACACAAGCATTAGATTTAACTACGATATTTCGAGATGGCGATATGTATTATCATTTGACAGGTTCAGACTTTTACGAAAAGATTGAAGACGAGGAGTTTTTGAAAACAAGAGAACTTTGGGAACAAGAATTAATTAGTGAAGATAAAACAGTTTACAGAGCAGAATATTTAGTTTATCAAATGCTTATGGATGCAACTGTTAATGCAAAAGATTTATCAATTCAAATATTAACAGAAGCTACAAAAGATAGTGATAAAATGTTAGAACTTGTGAAAAATTATGCATCAAATTTATATAATGAAGGATATGATAAAGGTATTCATGACCACGATGCAGTTTTGATATTAAACAAAGTTATAGCTCTTTATAACGAATGTGCATTATTGCGATATGATTCATTATCAAGAGCTCACGCAATTTTATTTTGGAGGTTTTATGAAGACACAGAGTATAGAGATACTTTAAGAAATAAACTTAGAAGTTATGGTGCGATGTCAAGAATATTTGATTATACTGACCTTAGAGATGATTATGTTTCAGAACTTAAAGAATTAATAAAAACATTTTTTAAAAATATTGATAGAGAAGTTGCTCCAGCTGTTTTAAGTAATGCCGCAGAATATCTTTATTTTGAATTGCAAGACCAAGTTGTTTTAGAATTTACAATAAATTCTCTTGCTCACGAATTATCAAAACGATTTATGAATCATATAAAATTGAAAAAGGTTTATGATGAATTTATTAAAGATATAGATGATATTTCTGATGTAAAAAGTAAAATAAATTTAATTTATGATTGGGTATCAACATTTGTTAGTTCAAAAGAAAAAGCCGACTCTGAATATCTTATTTGGGAAGTAGTTGCACTAATCGCAGGAAAAGATTGTATAAATCAAGATGTAGCATCAATTAGCACTTTTGTGGAAGTTAAAGGATTAGTTGGACAGCATAGACTTATTGAGAAAAAAGTATTGCCAATTTATTTTGATAGGTTTTTATTAAAGATGAAACATTTTACAGAAGTTCAAGTTCCGTTATTTAAGAAGTTTATAAAGTTGCGTGGCGAGCTTACTGCATCATGCAAAGAAGAGATGCGTTTATCAGAATTTAAGCCAAAGGTAATGGGTGCATTTGTGAGAAATAAACTTATAAATGATGTGTATCTGAACTTAGTTGGTGCGAACTTTGCGAAGCAAATGGGTGCAGCAGGAGATAATAAACGAACAGATTTAATGGGATTACTTCTATTGATTTCTCCTCCAGGTTATGGTAAAACTACTCTTATGGAATATATTGCACATCGATTAGGATTAACTTTTATGAAAATAAATGGACCTGCTATTGGGCATAATGTAACATCTCTTGATCCAGCTGAAGCTCCAAATGCGACTGCAAGAGAAGAATTACAAAAAATGAACTTGAGTTTGGAAATGGGAAATAATGTAATGATTTATCTTGATGATATTCAGCATTTAAATCCTGAATTCTTGCAAAAATTTATATCACTTTGTGATGCTCAAAGAAAGATTGAAGGTGTTTATAAGGGTAAAACAAAAACTTATGATTTCCGTGGCAAAAAAGTGTCTGTTGTAATGGCAGGAAATCCATATACAGAAAGTGGCGATAAATTTCAAATTCCAGATATGCTATCAAACCGAGCAGACACATATAACCTTGGCGATATTAGTAGCACAGCCGCAGATGTATTTGCGATGAGTTTTATTGAAAATGCAATGACATCAAACGGTGTCTTGAATTCAATATCAAGCCATGGACATGCTGATATATATAAATTTATGGATATTGCAAGCAGAGGAACAGGGGAGGGGATAGAGTTCGATTATAACTATTCTTCGGCGGAAATAGATGAGATTGTCACAGTTCTGAAAAAACTTTATTTAGTAAGAGATACAATATTGCGAGTTAATCAAGAGTATATTGCATCAGCCGCAAAACAAGAAGAATATCGAACAGAACCAGCTTTTAAAATGCAGGGTTCATATCGAAATATGTGCAGAATGGCAGAAAAAGTTTTTCCTGTAATGACAGATGAAGAAGTTAATAATATTATACTTGACCATTATTATAATGAGGCACAAACTTTGACAACTGGAGCTGAAAGTAATATCTTAAAGTTTAAAGATATGATGGGAATATTATCAGAAGATGAAGCAAGTCGTTGGACGACAATTAAAACAGAGTTCAACCGTCGTCAATCATTAATGGGCGAAGATGATGATATTGGAAAAATTTTAACTCAATTGTCACATTTCAATACAGGAATAAAAGGCGTTCAAGCTGCAGTTGAAAATAGTTCGATAAATATTGATTTGTCGCCTCTGCAAGAGTCGTTAAAACAAATAGCAGATAAAGGAATTGATATTCAACCTATAGTCAAGGCTTTACAAGAAATGTCTAAAAATAATAATGTGAATATAGAAACAACAATACCTAAAGAATGTTTAGATGTTTTATCAAACCAAGGGGATAAATTAAGTGCATTAGTTCCAATTCTTGAAGAGTTTGGAAAGCATAATGATAATTATTCATCATTGGCAGAGTTACTTAATAAGCTTGTGAAAGGCGAAATAACAATGCAGTTGAATAATATTTAAAAAATCCATAAGTTTTGCGAAGTATGCAATATATAAAAAGGGCTAGTTTTAACAAGGCTTTACACTTTGAGTCAGAAAAGTCAAAAAAGTGTCGGAGTTCCGCTTTCAGGGGCTGTCGATTTAAGCGTAGCGCCGTCCGTCTCGGCGGCA
>JAOZMT010000055.1 GCA_029934175.1 Victivallales bacterium
AGAAGAATATGGATATTTAATTGTTTTGTCATAATTGTTTTGTGAAAAACTTTGGGTATATAAAAGCACAAAACAATTAGGACAAAACAATTAAATATATAAAAAATTATTGTCTTGATTAAAATAGAAAATCCGTTAAACAACGATCTTTTGGGTTTGTTCTTAATTTCATCCAATGAATATTTGGTGCATGGCACCATTTTTTTCCATTTTTTTAATACTTCATTATATGATATTCAAGTTTTCTTTGGATTTTATAAGTTTTTTATTTGCTTCGTTAAATTCAATATATTGCGAGTTATGCAAAAAAACAGTTTAAGTATTAAGAAAGGTGTTCGCTATGTAATGGATAAAAAAAATACCATTGAAATAATATTGATTTTTTTGCCAATAATATTTGAAAATTAAGATACAATAAGCTAATTTATTATTTTAAGTGATAAATGTAAGTATCATTGATAAGCCCATCCTATTTCAAATTGGAGAAGAGTTAAGGTCAATAGTATTAATCATTTTTATAATAATAGAAAGGAGAACAACTTGTGAATAGTCAAAATATAATTGAATTTTTTTTAAAGAAACATTCCAATGTTAAATATATACAGGTAAAGTCATAATTATGCTAAAAGATTTTTTATTAAGTTGGTATTTTTTTTCAAAAAAGCACTTTATTTTTGTAAATATATTATTATTGATTTTATTTTTCTTCTCAACTTGGAGTATAAAAAATTTAAAATTTAATGCAGATTGGCTATCTTTATTTAATCAAAATAGTTCTTATATTGTAGAATATAAAAATTTGATAGGCAAAGAAGGCTTGTCAGATATATTCATAAAACTTCAAGATACTTCTGACATGCAAAAAAGTATAAATTTAATAACAGAAAAGAAAATTGCAGAAGTTTACCCTATGAGAAGTATAGAAAACAAAAGTCAACTATGGCTAAAAGTTAAAATACCAGAAGTAAATCTTTCAGAACAAAATAGTATATTAAATCAAATAGTTAATTTATTAGATATAAATAAAATAAATTATTCAATTACAGGACCATTACAAATAATAAAAGAATTTAATAAAAGTGTAGAAAATGATTTTATTAATACAGGTATAGTCACAATTATACTTGTAGGGCTTGTTATACTTCTTTTTTATGGCTTTTCTCCTTTAATTTTATACGGATTCTTTTTACAGATAACTGGTCTCATTTTTAGTTTATTTATATATAGTTGCTTTTTCGGAGATATTAATATTATAACTGCTACAATGCCTTGTATTTTAATAGGTCTTGGTATTGACTTTGTTATTCATTCTGTTACTCCATATTTCAACTCTAAATCTGATGATATAGGAAAAGAGATTTTGACTATAGTTGCTAAACCAATGTTTTTGGGAGCAGTAACAACATCAATCTCTTTTTTTTCATTATGTTTTAGTGATTTATCAGGGCTGAAATCTGCTGGTTTTTTAGGAGGGATATCTGTTATGTCTTCATATTTTTTTGTTATATTATTTATCCCTGGTTTTTCTGTGAAAGTTAATTCAAATAAATCTCTTGGTATAAAATATTTAATGCTTCCATTTATAAAAAAGAAAAACAGATTGATTATTCCTATTTTTTTGATTATTTTTGTATTATCTGCAATTTTCATTCCTCGTATTAAATTTGAAGAAAAAATTGAAAATTTATATGATTCAAAATTACCTTCATTGGTATTACAAAATAATTTAGTAGAATATATTGGATTCTATCCAGTTCCTTTATTTTTAAAATTCCCATCTAAAAATCCAAACAAAGATTTAATAAAATTGAGAACGGCAAAACTGTTTAATATTAATTCTAGAAAAAACTTTTCTGATACAGAGTATGTCATTGTTAATATCATAGCCTTAAAAAATCCTTTTGAAAGAAAAAACATTATTGATATGAAAAATGAAGTGTCTTTATTAGTTCCTACTATAGAAAAAGCTAAAATATCATTTATAGGCTCCCCTGTTTTATGTCAAAAACTAAACAACTTACTTCTTTATGGAATAATTATTGCGTCAGTAGTCGTATCAATTGTAATATTTTTGCTAGTATGCTTCTTTTTTAAATCAATTAAAAATGCTTTATTTGTTTTAACTATTCTCTTTCTTTCATCTCTTTTAACTATCGCATTTTATGGAATAATAGGAATAAACCTTAGCATATATACAATTATATTATTTCCTTTATTTTTAGGGATAGGGGTTGATGATTGTATGCATATTTTATTTAATAAAGCTAAATTAGGTAAAAACTTAGATAATAATTCAAATATATTAAAATCATTATCTTTAACAACAATAACAACCATACTTGGTTATGGGGCTTTAATACTTGCAGATAATCAAGGTTTTAAATCAATGGGAATTGCAGCTACGATTGGATTGTTCTCTTCTTTTTTTATAACGATATATATTTTGCCTCATTTTATTTCAATTGATGAAAAATAAAAGTTTAGTAAAATAGTAAAATATAATATAATAAGTTTGCTTTTTAAATATTATATGATACATTATGACTCACACTAAAAATAACAACAAGGAGATGTAAATGAAAAAAATATTTTTATCTATAGTCATTATAACTGTTTGCTATTCAGTTTTCGCTGAAAAAAAATTAAAATTAGAAGAAGTAATTAAACTTAAGTTGAAAAATTTAAATTCATTAAATTATATCCACCAAGAGGGTTCTTTTTATAATTCTTATGAAGATATGTATTTAGGTTATGATAAAGATGATAATGCAAATATAGGAATCATTGTTAAGATAATAAAAAAAACATATAAAAAGATTAAAGTAGTATTAATTATTAAGAAAGAAGCTGATAATTATCATATTATAGATATTTTAGTTCCTAATATTTCTATAATCAAAGATGAAGTCAAAAAAGCAAAGGTTCAAAAATCAATTAATTCTTTTAAAGGAGTTGTAATTAGAAAGAAAAAAGTTATAAATAAAGTGGATGCTATTTCAGGTGCAACATATTGCCATAAAAAAGTTTATTCTGATTTAAATGAAATGTCAGAAATGATTATTGAATTTATGAATAATAAAAATGACTTAAAGAAAACTATTTTATAATAATGAACTTTTTCAAGCAAATAAAAATATTAAATAAAGCATTTTGTGAACAAAAAATAATTGTTAAAAATGTTTGGGATATTGCAGATAATATTTTAAATAATAAAAAAGATAATTCATTCTTTAATGTAGAACTTTTAGACTTGCCTGATGAAAAATTATCATTTGGAAAAAATCTATTTTCATCTCTATTTCTCTCAGTTTTTCATTTACTTGATATAGAGCAAGATAAACGCATTCTTTACGGCTCTTTAAATCATTTATTTAGAGCTTGGGTTACAAGTGCAGATAATTTACTTGATAATGAAGACAAAATAACCTTTGATATTGAAATGACAGGTGATTCTAGAGTAATGCGACAAGTTGTTGTTATTATGTTAGCAGATAGAATTATGTATAAATTGCTTGATGATGCTGTAGAAAAAAAACTTATTTCCAGAAAAGAAGCACATATTTTATCTATTGAAAGTTTACGAATTTTACTGCCTAGTGCCTCAGAAGAAGGGTTTGAAGAAGGTGGATTAAAGGAACAGTTATCTCCAGAGTTTATTTTAAAAGAGATTCATCCTGTTAAAACAGGTATTTTATTTCATATCCCTTTTTTAGCTATTGAAAAAATTGAAAAAAATATAGATTTAGAAAAAATGTTACTATTAAAAAATGGTTTTATGGAATTTGGTGTAGGTTGTCAATTATTAGATGATATTCGAGATATCACAAGGGATTATATAGAGAACAGAGCTAATTATTTCATAGCATTACTTCAAACAAAAAATTGGGAAGATAATAAGTTGAAATTAGATGAATTATGCAATTCTACCAATTTAGATAGTTATGTAGCAAAGGAATTCCCTGAAACTTATAAGCAAGTTTATGAATTAGCATTAGATAAATTATATTATGGAATAGATATTTTTGAAGTATCTGGATTTAAAGGGATGAAATCATTTCGTAAACAAATACTTACATTTTTAATTAAAACTTTGGGAATAAAGCAATGATAGCAGAAGATTTAAAAACAAGAGGAAGGACTTTGGATCATGTTGCAGGATTATATGATTTAATAATTCCTATTGTCTCTTTAGGGCGTTCAAATTATTATTTTAGAAGAACCATTAAAGAACTAAATATTACTCCAGAAGATAAGGTTTTAGATATAGGTTGTGGCACAGGTCATTTTAGTGAGTTAATATTAAAAGTGATAAACTTTAAAAGTGGTTCTATAACTGCGATTGATGCAGCTATTAAAATGATAGAAAAAGCTCAAAGTAAAAACTTAGGAGAGTCTGCAATATTTGATGCTGTTCTTGCAGAAAATTTGCCTTATGATGATAATTCTTTTAATAAAGCTTCATCCCTATTTTTCTTTCATCATGTCGATTATGATTTAAAAGTTAAATCTTTAAATGAAATATATCGGGTGTTAAAAAATGATTCTGATCTTATTATTATTGATATAGATAAACCAACAAATTTCTTTGGAAAATTTTGTATTTTATGTGGAGAATATTTATTTCGTCAACCTGAAATAAAAGAAAACAGGTTAGGCTTTTTACCTAAATCATTTAAAGAATCCAAATTTTCAGAAGTTGAAATTTTAGATTCTTGGTTTGGATATGTTTCAATGTATAAATTAAGAAAAAATTAACTAAATATACTTCAAATGGAAAGAAAATTTCGTTTTTATATATACCTGAATCCGTGAGGTTTTCAGCCATTTAAAGTATACTTATCCTCGTGGATGAAATTTATGATGAATATTTATTAATCTACTATTATCTACATGTGTATATATTTCAGTTGTGCTGATATCTGCATGTCCTAACATTTCTTGGATTATTCGTAAATCTGCACCATTCTCTAATAAATGACTTGCAAATGAATGTCTCAGTGTATGTGGATAAATATTCTTCTTAATTCCTGCTAACCTTGCACCTTCTTTAACTATTCCCCAAATTCTTTCCCTATTTAGTTTTCTTCCATTGTTTGATATAAATAATGATGTTTCCTGTGGAAACTTTGCAAGTTTAGGACGAATATTTTGAATATATTTTTCTATAACATTTCTAGCAATTTTTCCAATTGGAACAATTCGTTCTTTATTCCCCTTCCCTAACACTCTAACAATCTCTTCATCAAATTTTATAGAATTTATTTGTAAGTTAACTAATTCAGATACTCGCAATCCACAAGCATACATAACTTCTAAAATTGCTCGGTTTCGAAAAAATAATAAGTCCTTTCCAGCAGGAAAGACTTTAAGTAGAGTATCAATTTCTGTGTTAGATAAAAAATCTGGCAACAATCTCCATAATTTAGGAGAATCCATTACTTCTGTTACATTTTCTTCAATTAGACTTTCTTGAAATAAGTATCTAAAAAAAACTTTTATTGATACTAATCTTCGTGCAATAGTTGATGTTTCCAATCCTTTCTTTTTACAACTTATGAGAAAACTAAGGATATAAGGTCTTTTGACATCACTTAATTTCTCAACCTTTTCTTCTTTAATAAAGGTTATAAAATCAAGCAAATCTGCGTGATATGCAGATATACTATTTTTACTTAATCCTTTCTCCAAAGATAAAAAATCCATAAATTCGTTTAATTCTTCTTTCATCTAATTTTTCCTTTTTTATTTTTATTACAAGATTAAGAATAACACATAAACATAAAAATACAATTATAAAGTTAAAAAATAACCCATAAAATAAATAAAAAATTGGACATTTTCAAAATATATGTTATATTCTAAAATAAAGGACAAGTTAAAATGAAATTTAAAATAAAAACAAGGAATTAATTATGAAAACTCTAGTTATTAATGCAGGAAGTTCGTCGCTAAAATTCACACTTTTTTCAATGAAAAAAGAAGAAGTAATCGCATCTGGTCAAGTTGAAAGAGTTGGTTCGGAAGAGCCTAATCTTATTTATAAGGCAAAAGGTAAAAAAATTGAAAAAATGCCTGCTGGAGTTAGAAATCATACCGCTGCATTAAATTCTATTTGTAAAGAGTTATTAGATGATAAAACTGGCGTAATTAAAGACTTATCTGAAATAGAAGTTGTTGGTCATCGTGTTGTTCATGGCGGAGAAAAAGTATCCGCTCCTGTTGTTATTGATGATAATATTAAAGAAGTTATAAAAGAGTGTTTTTCATTAGCTCCTTTGCATAATCCTGCAAATATGGAAGGTATTGAAGCTGCTGAAAATTTATTTCCTGGAACTCCAAATGTAGCTGTTTTTGATACTGCATTCCATCAATCTATGCCAAAAGAAGCTTTTATGTATGCAATTCCTTATGAACTATATGAAAAACTTAATATTAGAAGATATGGATTTCACGGAACTTCTCACAAATTTGTAGCTAATGCAACTGCTAAATTATTAGGTCAGAAATATTCTGATTTAAAACTTATTACTTGCCATTTAGGAAATGGATGTAGTATGGCAGCAATTGACAAAGGTGTAGTTGCTGATACAACTATGGGACTTACTCCTCTTGAAGGATTAATGATGGGAACTCGTTCTGGAGATATAGATCCTGCTATCATTTTTCACCTATGCAATAATGGATATGATATAAATGATGTAGATAAAATATTAAATAAACAAAGTGGTCTTTTAGGTATTAGTGGTTGTAGTGATATGCGTGATTTAATAAAAATGAAAGATTCTGGTAACGAAAAAGCAGAATTAGCATTTAAAATGTTTACACGCAGAATTGCAAAATATATTGGGTCATACATCGCTGTTTTAGGTGGTTGTGATGCTATTATTTTCACTGGAGGAATTGGAGAAATGAGTTTACCTACAAGAGCTGAAATTTTCAGATTATTAGATGGAATGGGAGTTAAAGTAGATTCAAAAAAGAATGATGATACATTTGCAGAAGTTGGACTTATATCAAAAGAAGAGTCTATTTGTAAGGTTGTTATTATGCCAACAAATGAAGAATTACAAATTGCACAAGAAGCAATGGAAGCATTAAATAAAAAATAGGGAGATTAATTAAAATGGCTATTATTGAAAAATTTATTACGAAAGCAATTTCATTACAAAAAACAATTGTTTTACCAGAGGGACAGGATAGTAGAGTTATAACAGCAGCAACTAAATTAGCTGCTGAAAAAGTTGCTACTGTTATCGTATTAGGAACTGATGAAGAAATTGCTACTGCAAGCAAAGAAGCTGGAATTTCTGAACAAAACTTTAAAGTGATAAATCCTGCTAATTCAGATTTATTAACTGGCTATGCCGAAGAATTTTGCGAGATACGCAAGAAAAAAGGTATGACAATGGATAAAGCATTAGAAATTATGAAAGGTCGTATTTTCTTTGGAGCAATGATGTGTCGTCTAGGCGATGCTGATGGTATGGTTGCTGGAAGTATTGCATCTACTGGCGATATGTTAAGAGCTGCATTTTCTGTTATTGGAACAGCTCCAGGAATTAGCACAGGTAGCAGTTGTTTTATTATGGATTTAGAAAAACCTGCACCAAGTGGAGATTCTGTTATGTTATTTGCGGACTGTGCAGTTAATCCAGATCCGACAGCTGAGCAATTAGTTGATATTGCAATAGCGACTGCACAGACTCACAGTGCTTTGTTAGATGGTAAACCTAAAGTTGCATTTTTAGCATTCTCTTCTTATGGAAGTGCTGACCATGCGTCATTAGATAAAATTAAAAAAGCTGCACAACTCGCAAAGAAAAAAGTTGAAGACGAAGGATTAGATATTATAATTGATGAAAATGAATTACAAGCTGATTCTGCAATTGTTCCTAAAGTTGCTAGTAGTAAATGTCCTGCAAGCCCTTTAGAAGGTAAAGCAAATATATTAATTTTCCCAGATTTAAACTCTGGTAATATTTGTTATAAATTAACACAAAGATTAGCTGGTGCTGGTGCTTACGGTCCTGTTTTACAAGGATTAGCAAAACCTGTAAATGACCTATCAAGAGGTTGTTCAGCTGATGATATATTTGGTGTGGCTGCAATTACAGCTTGCCAAGCTAAATAAGGAACATAAAAATGAATATGAAAACGCAAATGCAATTTGCTATAGCAGGAAAAACTACTCCTGAAATGGAGACTGTTGCAAAAAAAGAAAATAGAGATGTTGAATTTATTAGAGAAAGAGTAGCAAGTGGTCGTATTGTTATTCCTGCAAATATTCATCATAAAAATCTAGAACCTATTGGTATAGGTAGAGATTTATATACTAAGGTAAATGCAAATATTGGGAATTCTTCTCTATCAAGTTGTCCAACTCAAGAAATTGAAAAGCTTAATATGGCTTTGAAATATGGTGCTGATACAGTTATGGATTTAAGCACTGGTGGAGATATTTGCACAATTCGCAAAGTTATTATTGAAAATAGTCCTGCTCCTATTGGAACAGTCCCTGTTTATGAAGCTATCAATAGAATTGATGACCCTAATGACTTAACTGAAGAATTGATTTTGGATGTTATAAAAGATCAAGCTGAACAAGGAGTTGATTATATGACAATTCATTCGGGCTTGCTTCAAGAACATATTCCTATGGCTATGAAAAGAATGTTGAAAATTGTTAGCCGTGGTGGTTCTTTACTTGCACAATGGATGCAACATAATAAAAAAGAAAATCCTTTTTTTACTGCATTTGATAAAATTTTAGAAATATGCATAGAACACGATGTAACTTTATCTTTAGGCGATGGACTTCGCCCTGGTTGTCTTGCAGATGCGAGTGATGAAGCACAGTTCGCAGAATTAAAAGTTTTAGGTGATTTAATTAGACGATGTCGTAAAGCTGGAGTTCAAGCAATGGTTGAAGGACCAGGACATGTTCCATTCAATGATATTGCAATGAATATGCAAAAAGAACAAGACTTTTGTGATGATGCTCCATTCTATATTTTAGGACCAGTAGTTATTGATTGTGCTCCAGGATATGATCATTTAACAAGTGCGATTGGGGCAACAATGGGAGCTTTTTCAGGTGCTGCAATGTTATGTTATGTAACACCAAAAGAACATTTAGGATTGCCAAACGCAAGAGATGTTCGTGATGGAGTTATTGCTTATAAAATAGCTGCACATGCCGCAGATGTTGCATTACAAAAGCCAAATGCAAGAGATAGAGATGATGCCATATCACAAGCTCGTGCAGAATTCAATTGGGAAAAACAATTTGAATTATCTTTAGACCCAGAAAAAGCTAGAGAATTTCGTGCAGAAGCTTTAAAAGAGCAAAATAAAGATGGAAAATCAGATGCAGAACACGGCGAATTTTGCACAATGTGCGGTCCAAATTATTGTTCAATGAAAATTAGTAATGAAATAAAAAGTAAAATGTAATAACTTATAAAAAATG
>JAOZMT010000056.1 GCA_029934175.1 Victivallales bacterium
GCAATTGTTATCATCTTTCAAAAAGTATATTTTTCAACCGTTCACAGTATAATCTACTTTTTGTAAAACTATATATTTTGTGCTTCGCACACGCCAGGCAAGATGCCTGACGATACTTTGCAGGCAAGATGCCTGCGTTACTTTGTGCTTAGCAAGTTTTATTATTTGTTTTCTCTAAAATCGAATCCCGAAATGTTAGATAGTAAATAAAGAAGTCTCGTTTTGAAATAGAGAACGCACAAGTATATTTTAAAAGCGTGCGTTTAGTTTTACAACTTTGCCCATAAAAAATAAATAAAACATTTTATTTAAAAAGTATTTTTTAAACTTGATTTTTCTCTATTAAAGGGTATATTATTATTTATATAAGTTCGTGAACTTTTCACGAGTTTAGAATTTAATCTATATTTTATAAATAACAAGGAGAATCTTTTGAATAAATACTTTTTAATAATAACTGCACTTTTAACAAATTTATGCGTGTTATGCGGTGAAGAAAAAAATAAACCTTTTCAATCCCTGCAAGGAAATAATAGTTCCGAAAGTAGCTCGGGTGTAATGCAAACTATAAACAATATTCATGCTACTGCTGATAAATTTGATTTTAAAGATGATAATTTAGTTGCAAATGGGAAAGCTCATGTTATATATTTTGATATGGATATTATAGCCGATTATATTTCAGTAAACACAAAAACTAAAGATTTTGAAGCTAGGGGCAATGTAAATATAGAAAAAAGACCTACTTCTACTAATGATTTAACTGTAAAAGAATTAAACCAATTGAAAAGAGATGCAAAAAAATCTAATACTAGTATTTTATCTTATGAAGTTGGAGAAAGTCATATTGACAGTGCTGGTAACCTTGTTTATGAAGTAACAAAAAGTGAAATAACAGATAAATGGAAAGGAGAAAAAGCTGTCGGAAATATGGATACAAAGTTATTTGAAATGGATAAATTTCATTTAAGAACTGGTATTGACTATGTAAAAGGAGAGAAAGCAACAAAGTCAGATGATGGAACTATTACAATTAAAGATGGTAGATTTTCGACTTGTGAACATTTATATAATGACTGCGAGCATTATTCTTTTGCTGCATCAACTATTGAATTAGTCCCTGAAAATAAAAATAAATCATTTGCCTTAGGAAGACATTCAAAGTGGATTTGGAATCCTACATTTAGACTAGGCGATGTGCCAGTTCTATGGTTTCCTTTTATTTATGTTCCATCAAATCCAGATAGTTGGGGATTAGGAGCTAGAGGTGGAGAAACAAGTGATTGGGGTTGGTTTTTACAACTAAATAAAAAAATGACTTTATATTATGATAAAGATACTTATTTACGAACAAGATTTTTAGTTGACTACTTTTCTAAAAGAGGGTTTGGATATGGTAATGAGACAAAATTAGATACTACAAATACTTCATCTCGTGCATTCTATTATTCTATAGATGACAAAAGTCCTTATGAAGGAACTACTGGAGAATATCAAGACCCTGAAGATGTTTCATCTAATAGCAACTCTTCAGAAGATGGATCTATTTCTACAAATACCTTAAGAACTAAAATCCCTACTGAAAGATTTGAACGAGCTTTTTCTAATACAACACATATTATGCCGCATTTTGACTTTCGTTTAAATTATGACGAAGTTAGTGATTGGTATTTTAAAGAAGATTTTGACTTTGGTGAAAATGAAGAAGTTGCGAATTATGCAGTTTTAGAATATCAAGGAGAGCATTTTTCAACTGCTTTAACCGCTAGACCAAGAGTTAATGATGATTTTTCTGTTGTTGAAAAAATGCCAGAACTTAGATTTGATTTTCCTCGTCAAAAAATCACAGATAACATCTATCATCAAGGCGAAATAAGTCTTGCTGAATTAAAAATGAAATGGAGAGACTATGATAAAGGAAGAACTGAGATAAACGATGATTTATCTGAAATTGAACAAAGATGGCGTGATTATGATGAAGAATATTATCCTGAAAGAGGTGATAATGAATATGGACTTGATGACCCAGCTGATTATAAAACTTTAAGGTTTGATATGGTTAATATGTATTATTATCCTTTAAAAAGCGATAATTTCAATTTTATTCCTAGATTAGGAATGCGTAATACATATTACACAAAAACATCTAAACGAGATATTGATTATAGAAATTTAGGAACTTTATTTATTGTAGATGATATTGAAGATACACATGAAGATTATGTAGTTAATTATGATGATGATGGAGGAGATGAATTTAGAACTTTATTTGAATTAGGTTTAGAAGTTAACACTAAATTTTATAAGACTTGGGATGATACAAAGCATTCTTATTTAAATTTAGATGGAATGCGACATGTTTTAAAACCTTATATTAATTATAATTTTATCCCTGAACCATCTTCTTCTCGTGATAATCTTTATTATTTTGATGATATAGATAGAATTAACAAACAGCATTTTATAAGATTTGGATTAAATCAGAATTTTCAAACACGCCGTGGTTTACCTAATAGTAAATCAGTTTATAATTGGTTGACTATAGAAAATTATTTTGACTTTCATATTGAAAACGAAGAAGGTTTTAGTAATATAGGAGATTTTGGAACTGTTGTAAACTTTACTCCACATGACAGATTAAGAATATCTTCTTCGTTATTGTTAAATCCATCTGGAAAAGGATTTGATAACGAAGATGATGAAGATGATAATACAGATGACTTTTTTCATAAATTCACAACTAATTTAGAATACGAAATTGCAGATGATTGGATTTTTAATTTAGAATATAGTTTTCAGAATGAGTATTATCAACGCAGTGTCTACTCTATGGGCTCTTCATTGACAGATTTAAACGCTGGAACTTCATTTTTAAGGCGATATGGTCGTTCACAAACAGTTGAAGCTAGTTTAGAATTCCCTATAATTGAAGATGATATGTATGGCGAGATTTCTTGTATTTATGATATAGACCGTGCATATTTTACAGAAAAAAGATTAATGCTGAAAAAGAAACTGCATTGTTGGGAACTTGCAACAGAACTTCTTCAAGAACAATCAAGAAACACAACAGGAGATATGGAAACAACAACAGGTATATTAATAAGTTTATATATCGCAGCATATCCAAGTGTTGGAGTTAAATTAAATAGAGAAAGAGAGTCTGGTGGAGAAGATACAAGAGAGAGTAGTAATTAAGATTAAATGCAGTCTAAAACCAAAACAATTATAATAACAGGACCTACTGCAACTGGGAAAACTTCTTTAGCGGTTCATCTTGCACAAAAATTTAATGGTGAAATTATAAGTGCTGATTCTAGACAAGTTTATCAAGGACTAGATATTGGCAGTGGTAAAGATATTGCGGAATATGCAAATATTCCATATCATTTAATTGATGTTATTCACCCAAATGATAATTTTAATTTAATGAAGTTTTGCACTGCCACAAAAGATGCTATTTGCACAATTCGCAAAAATAATAAAACACCATTTATCGCTGGAGGAACTGCATTATATTTGAATGCAATTTTATCTGGTTATACTCTACCTGGTTCAAAACCAAATGAAAATTTAAGATTATCTTTAAATGAAAAATCCATAGAAGAATTAACTGAGTTATGTGAGAAATATGGCAAAGAACATTATTCTAATTCTAAAGAGACAAATAATAGGACTAGAATGATTAGAGCTATTGAAAATGGACAAGGGAGCAATAATGAATTTATTCCATTTAATGAATCGTTAGAAACTCTAATATTAGGTGTTTATTATACAAGGAGTGAAGTGCGTAAAAGGATTGAAGATAGACTTGATGCTCGTATTGAAGAAGGAATGATTGATGAAGTTGAAGGATTACACAATGATGGTGTATCGTGGGAAAAATTAGATTTTTTTGGTTTAGAATATCGTTTTGTTGCACAATTTTTGCAAGGAATAATATCTAAACAAGAAATGCGAGATAGATTATTAATAAAGATTCATCAATTTGCAAAACGCCAAGATGCGTGGTTTCGTAAATTAGAACGAGAAGGCAAAGATATTTATTGGTTAGAAAAAGGCAATAAAGAGCAAGGAGAAGAACTTATTTATAAATTTTTAAATAACGAAAAAATAGAAAAGCCTAAGTTTCAAATGCGAAATGTGCATTATGGACCTGTTACTTCTAAAACACATTTTACACAATAAAAGGAAAATATATTATGGAAAATAATTCAAGTGATGATAGTAAAATTGAAAATCAAAAAATAGGTTGCTTTAAAAAATATATTATAATCTTAATCACAATTATAGGATTATTATATATTTTTAGCCTTATGATCAATGAAGATAATAATTTATTATTAAAAGAATCCTTAAAAAATTTAAATGCAGTTAAAGATTTATTACAAAAGAAAGAAGAAAAGAATAAAAAATTATTATTAAGTAAAGAAGCTCTAACAAAAGAGTTCATTCGTTCAAAGGAATTAATAACAAAAAAAAATATAGCAATGAGTGAATTAATAGCAAAAAATATGAAATTAATAGTAGCAAATAACAAGGCTAAAAAAGAAGTAATTGCTGCAAATAACAAGGCTAAAAAAGAAGTGCTTGCTGCAAACGAGATGATTTTGACAAAAAAAAATCAATTTAAAGACTTTATTGTGTCATTGGTAAAAGATAACTTATATTCTGACTTAGGCGAATTAAGCAAGTTAGAAGGTATTGTCGATATTTTACAAGAAGACTATCCTACAGATGTTGGAATTATTGAACTAAGAAATATTATTAAAAAGATTAAAACATTCCAAGTTTTTACACAATTTAATATTCTTAAAGGAAAAGTTAAATATAAAACTATTTCAAAACAATTTTATGATGAACGACTATCTATCAATAGAGTTAAGTTTAAAAAGTTGTCAAATGGACTCTATGTATATAAGAAAAATATGATTATGGATGTTGTCAAGGAAGGTGAATCATACTTTTTCAAAATACATTCTGTTCCTGTTTATAAATTTAAAGTATCCCCACAAGTTGCTAAATCATTAAAGTCAATGCAGACAATATATGTTATAGGTAAGTTGAAATTTACTAATTTTCAAACAATGAAATTTTTAACTATTGAGGAGTATTTACATTTTTATAAAAATGCAAAAATATATATTCGAGAAGATGATCAGTCCCTTAAACGCATTAATGCTATATTTCAAATGCCAAAAAAAATATAAAAGCCTAAGTTTAAAATGAGAAAAGTGTATTATAAACCTGTAACAAGTTAAAATGGAGGAGTAGTGAAAAAATTACCAATAGCAAAGGCAGTATTTAAAGAAGTTATTCAAGAGAATTGCTGTTATGTTGATAAAACAAAATATATCCAAATGATGGAAAATTATCCTTCTAAATATTTATTTATATCACGACCAAGACGATTTGGGAAAAGTTTGTTTTTAGATACCCTTCGTGCGGCTTATGCAGGAGAAAAAGAATTATTTAAAGGGTTGTATTTAGAAAATAATTGGGATTGGAATAAAAAACATCCTATTATCTCAATTGATTGGGGATGTGGAACGGTTGTTAATAAAAAAGAATTGGAATTAAGTATGCTTTCAAATCTTAGATTTATAGCAAATGAGTATGATATAAAATTAGAAGACCCTTTTCCTACAGGACAATTTAAAGAATTAATTATTAAATTAAATAATAAATATGGAAGCGTTGTTATTTTAATTGATGAATACGATAAACCAATTGTTGATAACCTTGAAAGACCTAAACAAGCAAATATTATGCGTGAAACTTTAGGTGGTTTTTATTCTGTCTTAAAAGGTGCTGATAAATATTTGAAACTTGTTTTTTTAACAGGTGTATCAAAGTTTGCAAAAACAAGTATTTTCAGTAAATTGAATAATTTAAAAGATTTCACTTATGACAAACGATATTCTGATTTATTTGGTTATACACAAAGTGAATTAGAAGACACTTTCTCGGAATATCTTGATGGCGTTGATTTGGCAAAGGTTAAAGAGTGGTATGATGGATATAACTTTCTCGGTAGTGAAATTTATAACCCTTATGATATTCTTTTATTTTTAGATAATAGGGAATATAGGTTTCATTGGATTGAAACAGGAGGAACTACTCTTCTTATTAATGAGTTAAAAAAATCAAACAAGACAATTCCAGACTTTAATAATATAGTCATTGATGAAACTGATTTGCAATCTTTTGATATAAATAATATGAAATTTGAAGTATTACTTTTACAAACAGGATATTTGACTATTGAAAAAGAAATAGAAAAAAGAGAAATACAATATAAATTAAAACTTCCAAATCTTGAAGTTAGAACAGCTCTTAATAAAATATTATCAATGGAAATTTTTTATCCAGATGACGCACGAGTTACTAGAAATATATTTAGTGATAAATTATATGATATTTTTGAAGATAATGAACCTGAAAAATTAGAAGAACTATTTACTTCATTTTTTGATAGTATCCCACATCAATGGTATAGAAAAAATAATATTGCTAAATATGAAGGATATTATAATTGTCTTTTTTACACTACTTTTAATGCAATTGGATTTGAGACAATTCCTGAAGACTCAACTAGAGAAGGAGATATTGATTTAACAGTTTTTGCGGATAATGCAATTTATATATTTGAATTTAAAATGGTAAAATCTGCACAAACCGCAATGCAACAAATTCATAATAGAGGTTATTATAAAAAATATTTGAATTATGGCAAAGATATATTCTTAATAGGAATAGAATTTGACCATGACAAGAGAAATATTTCAGATTTTGAACTAGAAACTATTAAAAACAACAAAATGGAGAAGTAATATGGCTTTATGGGGAGGAAGATTTACATCTGACACAAATCAGGATGTAGCAGAATTTACGGAATCAATATCATTTGATAAAAGATTATATAAATATGATATAATGGGGAGCAAGGCTCATGTTACAATGCTTGCAAAACAAAATATTATACCAACTGAAACGGCAACTGCGATTTGTGCAGAATTAACTAAAATTGAAGAAAAAATTGATAACAAAAAGTTTGAATTTTCTTTTGATTTAGAAGATATTCATATGCATATTGAAACTGCTCTTATAGAATCTTTAGGGAAAGAAGGCGCTAGAGTTCATACTGCAAGAAGTAGAAATGATCAAGTTGCTCTTGACACAAGACTTTATTTGCGTGATGAAGTTACTATTATTTGCTCTGCAATTAAAGAATTACAAAAATCTTTAGTTGAACTAGGAGATGAAAACATTGATGCAATCTTACCTGGGTTCACACATTTGCAACACGCACAGCCAGTTCTATTTGCACATCATTTACTAGCTTATGTTGAAATGCTTTCAAGAGATATTGAGCGACTAGAAGAATGTAGAACACGATTTAATGTTCTTCCTTTAGGATCTGGGGCTATTGCTGGAACAACGCTTCCTATTTCAAGAGAGATTGTTGCAGAATTATTAGATTTTCCTGCTATAACTAGAAACAGTATGGATACTGTTGCTGATAGAGATTTTGCCTGCGAATTATTATCTAACTTATCTATTTTTGCAATGCACATTTCGCGATTATCAGAAGATATTATTTTATGGAGTTCACAGGAATTTAATTTTATCGAATTAGATGATGCCTTTTGCACAGGTTCTAGTTTAATGCCACAGAAAAAAAATCCTGATATTGCTGAAATTGCTAGAGGAAAAACTGCAAGAATTTATGGCGATTTAATGTCTTTATTAACGCTATGTAAAGGGTTACCGCTTACTTATAACAGAGATTTACAAGAAGATAAAGAACCGTTATTCGATGCAATTGATACTGTTAAATTAATATTAAAAGTTTATGCTCCAATGGTTGCAACAATGAATATCAATAAAGATAATATGCTCAAAGCTGCATCAGATCCCAATTTAATGGCAACTGATATTGCTGAAAAACTTGTTGAGTTAGATGTTCCATTCCGTGATGCACATCATCGTGTTGGGGCTCTTGTCAAATGGTGTAAAGAAAACTCTAAAGAATTAAATGAAGTATCTTTAGATGAAATGAAAATATCTATTCCAGAAGCTGATAAAAGTTTTCTAGATTTATTTTCTCCATTAAGCAGTATTGAAAAACGAGAAATTTTAGGAGCAACTGGTCCTAAGGAAGTAAATAAACAAATTAAATTTTGGCGAGATAAACTTATAGAATAAAGGATATATAAAAATGCAAAAGATAAAAAGAATACCTTATGGGGAAGATAGTTTTGACAAAATAAATGCTGAAAATGAATATTATGTTGATAAAACATCATATATTCACAATATAGAAGCTACAAAATATGTATTTTTAATTCGTCCTAGACGATTTGGGAAGAGTATGTTTTTATCAATGTTACAATGTTATTATGATTGTCTTTATACAAATAAATTTGAACAATACTTCAAGAATACTTGGATATTAGATAATCCTACAGAAGAAAAAAATAAATATATGATTATGTCGTTTGACTTTTCAGGATTATCATGCAAAAGTAATGAAATAGAAAAATCTTTTAAAAACTATTGCAATAATGTTATTGATGGCTTTTTACAGGGATATAATGAATATATAAATAATGAATTAATAGAACAAGTCAAAAATGAAAAACATCCACATGAAAAACTTGCAACATTGGATATTGGCTTGCGTCTTCAAGAAGATCATAAACAAATATATATTATGATTGATGAATATGACAATTTTGCAAACACTATTTTATCAGAAGAACGAGTTAATGATTATCAAAATTTAATGCATGCATCAGGTATATTCAAATCATTTTTTGCAACATTGAAGAAATGTTCTGGAAAACAAAATTCAAGTATTGCTAGGATGTTTATTACTGGAGTATCTCCAATAACAATGGATGATGTTACTAGCGGAATGAATATTGGAGATTTTGTAAGTTCAAATTTAGATATTAATGAGGCTTTTGGTTTTACACTAAAAGATATTCATAAAATTTTAGATTATTATATTGAAGTAGGGAAATTCAAAGCAGAAGACAAAGAATAAGCCTTGGAAACAATGAAAGCATATTATGATTCGTATAGATTTTCAAAAAAAGCTAAAACAACAATGTATAATACTTGTTCTGTTCTACATTATTTAAAAAAATATTTTGCAAATGAAGGCGAAGTTGACAATATAATTGACAATAACCTAAGACAGGATTATAAAAAACTAAAACATTTAATAGTTATCAATAATAAATTAAATGGGAACTTTAATGTTTTAAACACTATTTTTACAGAAGGTGGAGTTTCTGCACAAATCGCAGATAGTTTTCCTTATGAACAAATTAGAAATAGAAATAATTTTATATCATTACTATATTATTTAGGTTTATTAACTCATACAGGAAAAACATTTGAAGGCAACCCTTTTTTAACAGTCCCAA
>JAOZMT010000057.1 GCA_029934175.1 Victivallales bacterium
GTAAATGCTTTAATTATTTTGACAGGATAACAGGATTTTCAAGATGGACAGGATTTTTATTTATAAAATAAAAAAAAACATTCTAATAAGATTAATAACTTTAGCCTGTTTTTATTAATTTTCAAAATATTCATCTTGTTTATCCTGAAAATCCTGTTATCTTGTCTAAAAAAAGATTTTAAATAATATAACAATTTAATTATCAAAATTAAGATTACAACAGTTTTTAAAGATGATACAAAAATGCAATATATCATCATAGCCTTAAGAAAATAAAGAATTGAATTACTACAAATTCCGCTAGAAATGAATAATTTGTCAGAAATTATAATTCCTTTAAATATTTAAAAATCTTTTTCAAATAATCTTTATCAAGTTTGAAAATTTGTATTGAATCCCCTATAGTTTTAGGTAAAGTTATATGAAGTTCTCCTCCTAGATGCTCTCGAAAATCATTTATCCCTTCAAAAACATCTAATTCACCATTTTTTAAAGTTGTTAATAGTTCGTTATAAATGGGCAAGCCTAGAGTTTTAAAAAGATTAATAATTTGTTCTAATTCAGAAGTCGATAGATATCCTAAATATTTTGCGTAATGTGCATCAATACATATACCTATTGAAACAGCTTCTCCATGAAGAAGAGTCCCATTTGACATTTGTTCTAATTTGTGTGCTGCCCAATGACCAAAATCCAGAGGTCTTGCAGCTGTTGCTTCAAATGGATCTCCTGAATTTTCAATATGCGAAATGTGCAGATTTGCAGTTTTCTCAATGAAATATTGTAATTCTTTTGAGTCAGATGTCTTTAATTTATCTGCATTCAAAACAATCCAATTAAAAAACTTTAAATCTTTGATTAATGCAACCTTTATTCCTTCTGTTATTCCTGATATGATATATCTTTGTGATAATGTTTGCAAAAATTGATTATCATTAATAACTGCAAAAGGAGGAGCAAATGTTCCTATAAAATTTTTATTATTAAATGCATTTATAGCATTTTTAACACCAACCGCAGAATCATTTTGTGAAAGAACCGTTGTTGGAATTCTTATTTGCCTTAATCCACGATGTGTTATAGTTGCGGCAAAGCCAATTGCATCAATAAAACTCCCACCTCCGATGATTATAATAAATGAGTGCCTGCAAACTTTATATTCTTTGAAGACTTTACATATTTTTTCAACGAAATGTAAATTTTTACAGAGTTCACCACCTTTGAAAACTTCATATCCTAAAAATTTGATATACTTATTATGATAAGAAGTGTAATCTTTTATTTGACAATTTAGATTTTCATGTAGATCATTTATTGTATTTTCAACAATAAACAAGCAATTTTGCTTTTTGGTTGATTCATTAAAGTCAATAGCATCAAGAAATGATAAATTATCTTTATTAAAAATATTTTTAGTCCATATAACAGAGTAT
Organism: Victivallales bacterium; assembly: GCA_029934175.1. GTDB lineage: Bacteria > Verrucomicrobiota > Lentisphaeria > Victivallales > JAUVCU01 > JAOZMT01. Next base: position 1,434 of record JAOZMT010000057.1, read on the forward strand.
GAAAAAGGCACTGTTAAGTGGACTGTTTGCATAAATCGCAAATTTTATCTAAAAGAATTTATAAGATTTTTTAGTTCAATAGTTGCGAGTTGTGCAGCTTTTGCATAGTCCGCACCATTACTTGCATAAATAATTCCACGAGATGAATTTATAACTAAACCTTTATTATCTGCCATTAATCCATTTTTTAAAACCTTTTCAACATCTCCACCTTGAGCTCCTACTCCAGGAACTAAAAATGGAATATTTGGACATATTTCACGAATTCTACCTAATTCTTTAGGATATGTAGCACCTACAACCAATAAAATATTATTATTATAATTCCATTTATCTTTTGCGAGTTGTGCAATTAATTCATAAACAGGAGTATCATTAACCATTAAATTTTGAATTTCATCGCCACTTGGATTAGATGTTCTACAAAGAGCAATAACTCCTTTATCTTCATAATCTAAAAATGGCTTTAGTGTATCAGTTCCCATTAAAGGATTCACTGTAACAGAATCAGCTTTATATCGCTCAAAAACTTCCATAGCATACATTTGAGCAGTAGAACCAATATCTCCTCGTTTAGAATCAAAAATCACAGGGATATTTGGATATTCTGAATTCAAATAGTCAATAGTCATTTGTAATTCATCTTCAACATTTTGCCCTGCATAATACGCAACTTGCGGTTTATATGCACAAACATCTTGATGCGTTGCATCAATGATAGCTTTATTGAATGTAAAAATAGGTTTATCTGCCTCTCTACATACGCTAGGGATTTTTGTAATATCAGGATCAAGACCTACACACACTAAAGAATTATTTGATTCCATAGCCGACTTTAATTTTTCATAAAATTTCATATTATTTCCTTTTTATTATTTTCCACCGAATTGCTTAAGCCACGGTTCTATAAATTGATTTAAATCGCCATCGAGGACAGCACTTGTATTTCCAGTTTCAACACTTGTTCTTAAATCTTTTACCATTTGATATGGGTGTAAAACATAAGAACGGATTTGATTTCCCCAGCCCATTTCTGTTTTTTCACCGCGAATTTCACTTGCTTGTTCTTTTTGCTCTAATTGTTGTTTTTCATATAGTTTAGCTTTTAACATTTGCATAGCAGCAGCTTTATTTTTATGCTGAGAACGACCATTTTGACATGCAGCAACTAATCCAGTTGGAATATGTGTGAGTCGAACTGCTGAATCTGTTTTATTTACATGTTGTCCTCCTGCTCCACTTGATCTGTAGGTATCAACCCTAAGTTCGGATTCATCAATATCAATATCAACATCATCATTTAGCTCAGGAAATACATCTACGCAAGCAAAAGATGTGTGTCTTCGAGAATTAGAATCAAAAGGGGATATTCTGACTAATCTATGAACTCCTGCCTCAGCTTTAGAATATCCATAAACTAAATTGCCTGTAACTTTTATCGTTACACTTTTTATTCCTGCTTCATCTCCATTCTGAATCTCTACAATTTCATCTTTATAACCACATCTTTCAAACCATCTCCGATACATTCTAAACAGCATCAGTGCCCAGTCACAAGATTCAGTTCCTCCTGCTCCAGCATGAATAGAAATATAAGCATTATTTTTATCAAATTTACCTGATAAATAGCATAATAATTCCATTTTATCCATATTTTTAGATAATTTTATCCAACTATCATCTGCTTCTTCCAACATTTCTTCGTCATCTTCAACAAGTTCAAGCATAATAGTAAAATCATCAACTTCGGACAATAATTTTTTATATGGTTCTATGATATTTTTACAAGAACTCAGTTCTTCCATTATGGATTGAGCTTTTTCTGAATTATCCCAGAAGTCACTAGCAAGCATCAATTTCTCAATATTTTTTTGCTTTGCCTCTTGTTGTTCAATCTTTAAAAAATCACAAATCTGCACAATTCGCAATTCGCAATCTTTTATATTCTTTTTTAGTTCGTCTAGTGTCATTTTACTGTTTTACAAATAATGCAATAATTAATCCTATGATTATTACAATTAAAAATGCTAAAACTCCTAAAATTATGAAAAGTTTACCATTCCCATTAGAGTTTTCAGATTCTTCTATTTTAGATCCTGAATCAGGGACATTTGTTTTATTAATAGTCAATTTTTCTTTGGGAGCATTTAGTGAATGATCTAAATCTTTTATGACCTCTTCCCACGATTGTTGTCTGTCATTTTTATCTTTTGCTAACATTTTATTTAGGACATTCACAAGAGCTAATGGAGTTTCAGGAGATGTAATTGTAACCGCTTCAGGAGTATTTCTTAAATGAGCTTCCATCAAAGCAACTTGTCCTTTCTCTTGGAATGTTTTCTTTGCAGTTAATAGCTCATAAAGAACTAACCCTAAACAATAAATATCAGAACGACAATCTAAATCAGTTTCCCCTTTTACCTGTTCTGGACTCATATATTGTGGATTTCCAATCGTTACACCAACCATAGTCAATTGAGAATTTTCTTCTGTTGCTTTAGCCATTCCAAAATCTTCAAGTATAGCTTCATCGGATTCTGTTATCATTATATTAGATGGTTTCACATTACGATGAAGAATTTTGTTGTGATCCCAAGCAAATTGCAATGCACTTGCAAGTCCTTTTGTATATTTCACACTATCCTTAGCATCCATTTTCTCTTTTTCTAAAAACTTATCTAAATATTCACCTTCTTCGTGTGCCGTGACAAAAAACAATCTACCTAAATATTCACCTGATTCAAAAGTTGCTAGTATATTGGGATGTCTCAGAGCCGCAGTCATTTTGATTTCCTGCTTAAATCGTGCAACCATCTCTTTGTCAGTGCTTGAACCTTTAGGTAAAATTCTTAGCGTTACATTTCTGTCTAAATCTAATTGTTTCGCTAGATATACATCATCATCAAGAGAACCTATTCCAATACTTTTAATAATTTCAAATCGTTCGGTAATTTTACTTCCATTCGGGAATGTGCTTCTAAAACTTTCCATTTTTACTCCTTTTTTCTCTTGTTTTAAGAGATATTTTAATTTATATTCTATAGTCCACATTTTACCACAAAATTTCTTAAGTTGGACGCAAAGTAATTCTTTATGGTTAGCAGGACTGTCCAGTGCTAAAATAATCCAGTAGGGATGAATCTATCGTAGCCACAGGTAAAACCAGTGGTTTGATATATTTTCCATTTACCCAGAGCTTCGCACTGGGCTATGAATTCTTTATCCCTACGGGATTTAAAAACAAATTCACTACAATTAACTGTGATTAGCAATGATTTTTATGTGATTCACTGAATACATAATTTGTAATTCTTTTTCTCCTTAAATCAATAGTCTCTTTTGTTATATAGTTACCATTTTTAAGATTTGAATTATCATTCGAAAGGACAGAAATAACCTTTTTTCGTAATTGTTTTTCTCTTAATTCTATATTTTTTGGTAATTTATAATTAGGAAAATTAGAAAGACAAAATGCCTTTCTGAATTTATCTATACATATCATTTTTTATTACGACTCTTTTTTACAGGAGAGTCTATGTCTTTATCAGATTTTTTTACTAATGCGATGAATGCAATAAATGTTATGATTGCCACTCCAACTCCACAATATGTGCTTATTGAAATATCCATTCCGAATGTTTTTTTGAAATTTAAAAAATAAGTGATAACAACAGCAGTCATAAATGTTGCAGGAATAGATGCAATCCAATGGAATTTTCCTTTTTTAGCAAGATATACAGCACCAGTCCAAAGAACTAATGTTGATAATGCTTGGTTTGATAATCCGAAAAATCTCCATAGAATATCAAAACCTTTTATTCCAATACAAGAAAGATATATACCACCAGCAAATAAAGGAGCTGCGACAAGTAATCTTTTTAAAATAGGTTCTTGTTTAACTTTAAATGTTTCAGCAAGAATTAACCTTGCACTTCTAAATGCAGTGTCTCCACTTGTAATAGGAAGAATAATTACTCCTAAAATAGCTAATGCTCCTCCTACACCGCCTAAAAGAGTATTTGATATTTCAAAGACCGCTCCAGCTTTGCCTGCTTCTGCTAATAATTCAGGCGTTTTATAAAATGATAAACTAGCTGTGCACCATATTATTCCAATAATACCTTCAATTATCATAGCCCCATAAAAAATTGCTTTCCCATGTTTTTCAGATTTTATACATCTAGCCATCATTGGAGATTGTGTCGCATGAAAACCACTAATTGCAGCACATGAAATTACAATAAATAAACCAGGCCAAATCAAACTTCCTTTTGGATGAGTATTTACAGCAAAATCTAAATTAGGTAAAATCTCATATCCACCAGCAATTAATCCACCAGCAACACCAAAGGTCATAATTAATAATAATGCTCCAAATAAAGGATAAATTTTACCTATAATTTTATCAATTGGAACTATTGTTGCTATCAAATAATAGACAAATACACAAACCATAATTGTAGTTACAGAAATACTTTCTTTCATATCAACAGGTAATAATTTATGTATTAATCCTGAAGGAGCAATAACAAAAACTGCACCAACTACAATTAATAATACAAGTGAAAAAAGTCTCATTGCTTGCCTTGCGGGCATTCCTAATAAATCTCCAACTATTTCAGGTAAACTTTCTCCATTTCTTCTCATAGACATCATTCCACTCATAAAATCGTGAACTGCTCCACCTAAAATACAACCAAATACGATCCAAAGTAATGCTACAGGTCCATATAAAGCCCCAACAATTGGTCCGAAAATTGGACCTAATCCAGCAATATTAAGTAATTGAATAAGAAATACTTTCCAGTTTGGCATCTGAACATAGTCAACGCCATCTTCACAAGTAATTGCTGGTGTTGGTCGATTTTCATCAACTCCAAATATTTTTGCGACAAAAGTTCCATAAACAAAATACCCACCAATTAACAATGCGATACAACCTAAGAAAAATACTAAACCCATCTTTTTAACTCCTTTTTAATTTTATTTTTTAGAATATGATAACGCTCTAGCCATCATATCCATTTCTTGTAATACAATACCAGTTCCATTAGCAACTGCTTGTAATGGGTCTTCTGCAACAAACACAGGCAATCCTGTTTCTTCTGATATTAATTTATCTAATCCTGATAATAAAGCACCACCACCTGCAAGCATAATCCCTCTATCAATTAAATCTGCAGCTAGCTCTGGAGGACATCTCTCTAATGTAGTTCTCACAGCTTCAACGATATTTGTGACAGGTTCTTGCAATGCTTTTCGTATTTCATTACTAGAAACTTGAATTGTTTTAGGTAGTCCTGATACAATATCACGCCCTTTTACATTCATTGTTCCTTCGTCTTCAGTTGGATATGCACTACCTATCATTATTTTAATATTTTCAGCAGTCCGTTCTCCAATCATTAAATTATAGACTTTTTTCATGTGCGATGTAATTGCGGCATCCATTTCATCACCACCAACACGAACACTTTTTGCTTCAACTATTCCAGATAATGATAAAACAGCAACTTCTGTAGTTCCACCACCAATATCAACAATCATACTACCAGATGGCTCAGATACAGGCAAACCAACACCAATTGCAGCAGCCATCGGTTCTTCTATTAGATAAATTTCTCCAGCTCCAGCGCGTTGAGCACTATCTTGCACAGCTCTTGTTTCGACTTCAGTAATACCAGATGGAACTGCAACTAAAACTCTAGGGTTTAGAATTCTTCTACGCCCCACCAATGATAACTTTGCCTTTTGAATAAAGTATCTCAACATCTCTTCTGTAATTTCAAAGTCAGCAATAACACCATCTTTCATTGGTCTAATAGCCTTTATATTTCCAGGCGTTCTTCCAAGCATTCGCTTAGCTTCCTCGCCCACTGCCAAAACTTCTTTTGTGCGTTCAGTAATAGCTACAACAGATGGTTCGCTTAAAACTATTCCTTTATCACGCACAAACACTAAACAGTTTGCTGTGCCCAAATCAATTCCAATATCACTTGAAAGCATTTTTGAAAATTTTTGATAAAACATTTTTTCCTCGTAAAATTGTAAGCATAACGATTTAAAGATATTACAGTCATACTAATTATATTATATACATTTTTTATAATAATATATATGCTTATTGGAAATAATCAAATTTTTATCTATAAATTTCAATTAAAAAGAATTAAATTTGGGAAAATAGAGTTTTTCATGAAAAAATAAAGAAAATAGTGAAATATTTATATCTTCTTTAAAATCGTTGTTATTGGTTTGATTTTTAATACAGCGAAACTCAAAAATTTATCCTCTTTAAAAACAGTTGTCCTCTTAATTTTGACAATTTAATAATTTGACCTGTCTAAAATATGTTTTTTTACAGTATAGCAGGATTTTTAGGATTTATTTTTCAGCCGTTTGCAGTATACAACCTTAATAATTAAAAAGAATTAAAGATGTAAATAATTAACTGAACCATAGATGAACTCAGATAAACACAGATTTTTATTTTTTTTATCTGTGGTAATTTGCGTTTATCCGTGGTTTTAATTCACACAACAATAATTCTGTTAATCAGAATAATATAAGCATTTCCTAATAATTTATACCTTTGGCAACTATTTTTTAAAGAAGATACAGGAAATATTTCAAAAAAAAGTTTGTAAAATTAAAAAAAACAAGTAATGTATTGTTTTAATATAAAAACAAGGAGAATAAATAAAATGAATTTCACAGATTTTAATAATAGAACAGAAGTCTTTAAAATGTTTAATTTAACATTTAAACAGGAAAATTTTATTGAACAATTAGAATTTAAAATGGAACCAGCAATAGAAAAAAGGTTGCTTAAAAATTATAATACTCCAAGTTTTTTTAATAGTGAATATTCTATTTGTGAAATGATTATTTCTCCTATCCTTGTTGAAATTTCTGATGCTAATGATTTACCTCTTTGGTCTCATTTTCCTTTAAAATCAGAAAAAGCTGATTTATCAGGAACTCCAGATTATCTTTTTGCTTTATCGGAAGAGGGTGGAGAACTTTATAAAAAACCTGTTGTTTGTTTGGGCGAAGCTAAAAAAGAAAATTTCACAAAGGGTTGGGCGCAGGTTTCCGCTGAAATGGTTGCCGCACAAAAATTAAATGGCTGTGAGGATATTCCTATTTATGGCTTAGTTACAACTGGTGTTTTTTGGGACTTTGCAGTTTTAGAAGGCAATGTTTTTACAATCAGTAAGTTTAAGTATAATGTTCCAAAGGACTTAAACGAAGTATTTGGAATTTTAAATTGGATTTTCAGTGAAGGACGCAAAAATGCTGATATTTTAGAAAAAAGAGAACAAAATAAAAAGGAGAATAAATAAAATGAATTTTAAAGAATTTAATAATAGAGGCGAAGTTTTAAAAAAGTTTAATTTAACATTTGAACAAAAGAATTTTGTAAAGCAAATAAAATTTGACATAAATCCTTATTTTGAAAAAAGGATATTGAAAAATTATGCAAAACCAGGTGTTTTTAAATGTGAATACTCTATCTGCGAGGCAATTATTTATCCTATTCTTGCTGAAATCTCTGAAGCAAATGATTTACCTATTTGGTCTCATTGCCCTTTAAAATCAGAAGAAGCTGATTTATCAGGAACTCCTGATTATCTCTTCGCTTTATCTGAAGTTGGTGGCGATGATTATAAAAAACCTGTTGTTTGCTTAGGTGAAGCTAAAAAAGAAAATTTCACAGAAGGTTGGGCTCAAGTATCTGCTGAAATGGTTGCTGCACAAAAATTAAATGGCTGTGAGGATATTCCTATTTATGGCTTAGTTACAACTGGAAAAACTTGGGATTTTGCAACTTTAAATGGAAAAGTTTTTACAATCAGCAAATCTCAATACAATGCTTCATCTCATTTGGATGAAGTCTTAAACATATTAAATTGGATTTTCAGTGAAGGACGCAAAAACGCTGATATTTTAGAAGAAAGGGAACAAAATAAAAAGGAGAATAAATAAAATGAA
>JAOZMT010000058.1 GCA_029934175.1 Victivallales bacterium
CTGCTTAATTCTTCTCAATAATTTTTTTGTTTTGGACGGCGTAAAGAACAACGCCGAAAAATAAATCCCGAAATGTTAGATATAACCATTTAATTATAAAAATTAATAGGACAACAGTTTTTAAAGAGAATTTTATATTTTTTTCAGTCTTGGTCCTTTAGGAGAATCTTCTATTAGCCACCCCTGCCCTTGTAAATTATCTCGTATTTTATCTGACATAGCAAAATCTTTTTTAGCTCTTGCATCTTGTCGTGCTTCAACTAATTCGAGTATATTTGGGGGAATTTCATCATCTGAATTATCAACATCAAAAAAATCAAAAACTTTATCAAATTTTTTATAAGCATCTAAAACTTTATTTGCACCCTTATTTGATATTTCATTCTTTTCAATTAATTTATTAACATCATTTTGCAAATTAAAAGCTGCAGCAAGACCTTCAGATATATTTAAATCATCTCCAATTGCATCTTTAAAGTTCTTCATTGCATCAGAGATTATACTATCAATTATTGTTTCATCTGCACAAGTCGCAGATATTTCATTTAATCGTTTAAAGAAATCTTTAAAACGACTTAACGATTTTCTTGCTTGATCTAAACCATCAAAAGTGAAATTAAGTTTTTTACGATAATGAGTGCTAAGTAGCACAAATCGCAATTCTCTATCATTATATCCTTTATCTAATAAATCACGCAATGTAAAAAAATTATTGGCAGATTTAGACATTTTTTCACCATTAACAATTAAGTGCGCACAGTGTAACCAATAATTTACAAATTTGCAACCATTTGCAGATTCACTTTGTGCGATTTCATCTTCATGGTGTGGAAACATATTATCTATACCTCCAGTATGAATATCAAATGTTTTACCCAAATATTTCATACTCATAGCCGAGCATTCTATATGCCAGCCAGGACGACCTTTTCCCCAAGGACTATCCCAAATAACATCTCCATCTTTTTCTTCCCATGCCTTCCATAATGCAAAATCTGCTACCGAATCTTTTTCATATTCATCGGCATTAATCCTCACTCCTGCTCGTTGATTTTCCATATCAATCTTTGCAAGTTTTCCATAATCAGGAAACTTTGATATAGAAAAATAGATTGAGTTATCTTCTGCTTGATATGCAATACCTTTATCTAATAAAACCTGAATAATATCTATCATTTCTGCGATATGTGCAGTTGCTGCAGGGTAATGTTCTGCCTTTTCTATTCTTAAAACCTCTAAATCTTCAAAAAAAGCTTTTTTATATTTTGCAGTATAATCATTCAAAGGGAGTTTTGCTTGTTGTGAACCTTTTATAGTCTTATCATCAACATCTGTCAAATTCATAACTTGTTCTACTTCATATCCATAATATTGAATAACTCTTCGTAAAAAATCTTCAAACATATATGCCCTAAAATTACCAATATGAGCATAATTATAGACTGTAGGTCCACAGGTATATAATCCGACTTTTGATTTTAATGGTTTAAATTCTTCTTTTTGACGGTTCATTGTATTGAAAAATGTTAGTGACATAAATTCTCCTATTTTTTATCCGCAGATTACACAGATTGTCGCAGATTTTTTTTAATAATGTATTCTTGAAATTTTTGTGGATTGAGAAAGTGAAAATATACTTTAAAGTATAAAGCATAAAAGAATGAAAGAATGAAATTTATTAATTTTGAAATAAACAATAGTTTTCAATATTTGAACGATTTTCATAAAATTTGTGATGTAGTTGACATAAAACCTCTGCAAACTCATCACAATCTGCTTCCTTGCTAACATTTTCTATTTGAAAGAAACCAGGTGTTTTTGAGTGTAGTCCATCTAAAAGCAAATGAGCAAGTTCGTGAGCAATTAATACTCTTGTTTCATTATGGCTTAATGATTTTTTTATAAAAATAACAGCTCTTAGTAAAATATTTTTTTTAGTAAATTCCAATTTCAATGATGCTTTTCTAGTAATACGGTCAGTTTTTATAATAGATATAGGAACGGGAAAAGCTTTAATAGTGTTTTTATTTTTATCCATAGAATATACTTCTCTTTCTTCTAGGATAAAATTTTCTACTGCTTTAATAGAATGTGCCATTAAAGAATTAGTTGTTTTTTTGTAAATATGATTAGCTAATTGAGTTGGAGTTTTTTGGTTCATTGATTATATTCCTTGAACAGACTCAATATAAAATAGTTCTAGGTTAGCTAGTAATTCAGCCCCTTTCATATCGTCGCCACCAGAAGAATGTATAAATGGTGTGTTTAATTCTGATTTCAAAAGAATAATTTTTTCATTTTCACTTTCTGGATTATAAATGTTATATAAATTCTGCAAAACACTTCTCTCTTGCTCTGAAAATTCAATAATTTCCTTCATTTTAATCTCCTCCATATAATAGTAGGTTTAAGATAAAATCTCTCGGCTGAAAATCAACCGAGAGAAAATATTATTTAGTTAGCAAGAGCTTCTTTAGATTGCTTGATAAGAGCTTTGAAAGCTATATCATCATGAATTGCAATTTCAGCTAAAACTTTACGGTTTAACTCAATTCCAGCTTTTTTCAAGCCATTCATAAATGTGCTGTAATTCATATCATTTAATCTTGCTGCAGCATTAATACGCACAGTCCATAGACGACGATATTGGCGTTTCTTTTGTTTACGACCAACATAAGCATGAGCCATTGCTTTATCAACTGCATCATATACAGTTCTTATTTGTTTACTACGAGCTCCTTTGAACCCTTTTGCTTGTTCTAATATTCTTTTACGGCGTTTCCTTGATGGGACCGCATGAGGTGCTTTAGGCATTGTATAATTCTCCTTTTATTTTATTTAGACAACATTATTATTTAGGTAAACCATAAGGCAAAGAAGCCTTGATTCTACTGTTTTCACTTGGTTTAACTTCAGCATCTTTTCCTAAACGATTCTTATGCTTTCTTGTTTTCTTTGTGAGAATATGGCGTTTGCCCGCTCTGTTTCTGCGATACTTACCCGTTCCTGTTCTTTTCAGCCTTTTAGCTGCACACTTTCGTGTTTTCATTTTTGGCATCGTTTTCTCCTTTCTGTTAGCATTTTAAATTCATAAGTCTTATGAATCTAAAATTATTTTTAAATATGCTTTGAATAATCAAAACACTTGTTATTCACCTTGCGATGAATTTTGGTAGATTATCTACCTATGTCATTCTGACGGGGCCGATGCCATTCAGCCGTCATCAGTTTGAGCTTTTCTATTTTTTTTAGATATAGGGGATAAGCTTGCTGAAATATTACGCCCAGCCAACTTGGCTGGAGCTTCAACAGTTCCATATTCCGCTAAGTCCTTAATTATTTTATCTACAAGTTCAAAACCAAACTCTTTGTGAAGCATCTCTCTTCCTCTAAACATAAGGGTAATTTTAACTTTATGACCTTTATCCAAGAAGTCTATCGCATGTTTAACTTTATAGTCATAATCATGTTTTTCAATATTAAGACGATATTTCACTTCTTTAACTTTGTGGGCATGATTTTTTCGTTTTTGCTCTTTCACCTGTTTTTTTTGCTCATAAACAAGTTTGCCAAAATCCATAACTCGGACAACCGGTGGATCTGACTTTTCAGCAACAATAACTAAATCTAAACCTACTACATTTGCTCTTTCTCGTGCATCAGCATAAGAAACAACTCCAACTTGTTCACCTTCATGATCTATAAGTCTTACATCTTTACCTCTAAAACTTCTATCTTGCTCTTTAATTAAAATAGCGATAGTAAATACCTCCTAATATTGATTAATAATTCTAATTTTCATACCTCTCTAATATACATTTTTATAAAAAGTTTCATTAATTATGCATAAAAAAGAAGTGTAAAATACAACTAACTACACATAAAATCAAATATTTCTATGTTTTTTTTTAATAAATTTTTAAAATATCATAAAAATCTTGTAAGATACCTTGTTTTTTTTATATAATATGCTAAATTATTTATAGTTATTTTAATTCAAAAATTAGGGGAAAACTGGAAAAATGGAAAAAAATGTAGAATTAGTAAAATTTAAATGTTCTTTTTGTTCTTATATTGTTAGCATGGAAGAAAAGCATTTAGGACTGAAGGTTAATTGCCCTAGTTGTAAAAACAGTGTAATATCTCCAATAAAAAAATTCACAGAAACTTGTGTTATTGGAGATTTTGTGCTAGACCGCAAATTAGGAGAAGGTTCTTTAGGAGCTGTATACAAGGCAACTCAGATATCATTGGACAGGACAGTAGCCTTAAAGGTTCTTTTTCCTGAATACTCCGATGCAAAAGGCGTTAAAACCTTTCTTAAGGAGGCAAGGACAGCTGCGAAATTAACACATCCTAATTTAATACAGGCATTGGCTGCTGGACATGAGGGGAAAACTTGCTATATGGCAATGACATATATTAAAGGCAGAACTCTAATATCACGAATAGAAAAAAATGGAGCTTTGGGAATCGATGAATCCTTGCACATAGTTCAACAGGTGGCAGAGGCTCTATTTTATGCATGGGATGAAGGTGAAATAATACATAGAGACATCAAACCTGAAAATATAATGATTACTGATGACGATATCGTCAAAGTTGCAGATTTAGGTTTAGCTATAAATAAGAGTGATTGGACAGAAGATATGGAAGTATCTGGAAGTCCTTCGTATATGAGCACCGAACAGTTTGCTGGAGAAGAATTAGATTCAAGAAGTGACATCTATAGTTTGGGAATTAGCCTTTATCAAATGCTAACAGGAAAATTACCATATAACGGTGATTCTATAGAGGAGATGGCACAGATGCATTTCCATGATAAGCCTATTTCTATATTAAAATATAATCCACTCATTCCTGCTAAACTTTGGAGCCTTGTGCAAAAGATGATAGCCAAGCATCCGGATGATAGATTTTCAAATATGGAAGAATTACTGAATGAAATTTGGTCTCTTAGACAAAAAACAGCTCCAGATAAAGATTTAGTCCCAGCCGTTCATACAATTTCAATGAATAACCTTAGTTATTCTGTGCAAGAAAAAATGAAAGAAGAAAGAAGTAAAAAACAAAAAAGCATATTGGAAGATAAAAAGAATAAAGCAAATAAATCTAAAATTTTATTATTATCATCAGTCTGTATTGGACTAGTTATATTAGGATTACTTTTCTCTCAGTCTCAATTTATGCAACCAACTGATGAATGTTTAGCAATTGAAAGTAAAATAAACAGGTTAGAGGTTATTCTAAATAATGGAGAACTCAATATTAATGATATAAAAGATAAAATTAATAGTCTTTTGAAAGAAATTTTAAAATATGATACTTCTGATAAAAGAGAAGGTTTAATAAATAGATTAAAATTACTAGACTCTAATACAGATTTAATAATACTTAAAAAACTTCTCTATAATAATGAATTAGATAAATTGGATAAATTGCAGTCTATTGATAATATTAAAGCTAGAAATAAAGCTATTTCAATCATAAAAGAAATTGGTAATTCTAAAAGATTTCCTATCATAAAAATGAAATTACAGAAGTATATAAAATAATGAGCAAACAGAAAATTCTTATTTTTAGTAAAAATATTGAAATCAATATTTTAATGGCTGGACTGTTGCGAAAATACAATATTAATATTTTAGAAGCAACATCTACAGAAGAAGCATTAAAAAAAGTAGATGAGAATAATGGAGTTGATTTAATTATTGCGGAAGTCTCCTCTACTGATAAGAGTGGGTTTGACTTAGCTTCTTTAATAAAACAATCAAAATACTTTAATGACAATTTAATTGTGTATATATCTGAAGATCGACTTGAAGAAAATATTATTTTAAAAGGATATGAATTAGGTTGCTGTGATTTTTTAATAATGCCATTACACCCTACTTTATTTAAAAATAAAATAGATCGTTTCCTAGAAATAGCCAAACAACAAAATGATGTATTTACTTATGCTTCTACTCTTAAAGAAAATAATACAGAAGTCCAAAAATTAAATAATTCTTTAGAAGCTGAGTCCAAAGAAAACGAACAAATAAAATTGGCTTTAAAAGAAGCTATTGATACAGTAAAAATTGATACAAAGCAAACTTTTAGTGCGACAGCATCAAAATCTGCATTCCTCGCAAATATGAGTCATGAAATCAGGACTCCTATGGGGGGAATTACTGGTATGGCTGAATTGCTTTTAGATTCAACATTATCACAAAGTCAAACTATAAAAGCACAACAAATTGTCAAAAAAAGTTCTCAATTAACATATTTAATTAATCACCTTTTAGATATTGCTAAAATAGAAGCGGGCAAACTTTCTATTGAGAAAATAGAATTTAATATATCAGAAGTAATCAGTAAAGTGATTGATAATTTCTCTAATGATATAAAAGAAATTAATATTCAAAATAATATTAATTGTAAAGATATTTTATTTTTCAAAGGGGATTCTTTGCGAATTGTGCAATGTTTAAGTATTATTTTCAAATATGTTTTAACTGCAAACTTAGGTAATCGTATTGAAATAGAAACAGATTTTATTGATAATAACTTATCTTTTTCAATTCAATACGAAGGGAGACAAATTTTAAAAAAACAGATAGAATCTTTATTTGAACTATTTCATTATGATATATTTGATGACAAAAAACATAAAGATAGCAATGCTAACATTGACCTTCCTTTAGTCCATAAATTAGTTGAATTAATGAACGGTAAAATCAAAGTTCTTTCTGATAATACTAAAACAAGATTTGAGGTTTCTATTCCTAGTGAATTAGCTACGCAGACAAGAATTCTGAAACGAGAGCAGTCTCAAGAAATTAGAAAAGGCATTAAAATATTACTTGCTGAAGATAACCCTGTGAATAGAAAAATCGTTACAAAAGTTCTAACAAAACTAGATTGTATTGTTGATACTGCAGAAAATGGACAAATTGCTGTTGATAAATTTATTCAAAATAAGTATGACCTCATTTTTATGGATTGTCAAATGCCTGTCTTAGATGGATTAGAAGCTACTCGTAAAATAAGAGACCTTGAAATATTGACTCAAACACATATAAAAATATTTGCATTAACCGCAAATACTGTCGAGGATGCATTAAATGAATGTATTAGTTCAGGAATGGATGATTGTTTATCGAAACCTATTAATAAAAAACTTTTAAAACAAGCATTGAGCAATATATGAAAACAAAATTAAAAATTCTTATTGTAGATGATAGTCTGCCAGATATAAAATATTTTTCTAATAGTCTAAAAAATATAAATGCGACTATTGATTCTGCACAGTCCGCAAACGAAGCTCTTGAATTAGTTAAAGAAAATAATTATGCACTTATTATTTCAGATATTATGATGCCTGAGATAAATGGTTTAGAATTTCTTAATAAACTGCAATCATTAAAGTGTTATAACAATGTTCCTGTTATGTTCAGAAGTAATATGAATTTAGATGAAAATATTATTGATAAAGCTTATAAAGTTGGTGCTATAGATTTAATTTCAAAAGAAGAAAATCCACAAATATTACAGTCAAAAATAGAGTCCTTTTTAAAATTAACTTTATTAAAAAATTTATATAATTCTCAAATCAAGGACAATAAGGTTCAAGAAAAAGAGCTCTTAGTAGAAGAACAAAATTTGCATTTAAAAATAGAAAAAGCACGAACTGAACGCCTTGAACTTGAAGAAGAAATTGCTGAAGTAAATCAAAATGCGGTTTATGCAGAAACTGAAACTCAGGAAAAAAATCAATTCTTAGTATCTATTAAAAATCAATTAGGCAATCCTCTAAATGATATTTTAAAAGATACTCAAGATTTATTGAAAAGTGAAATTTCTATTGATCAAAAAGAAACTCTTGAATCCATTGAACTTTCATGTAATGCTTTAGATACTATTTTAGGTGATATTTTTGATATTTCAAAAATTGAAGCTGGTGAGATTAATATAAAATATAAACCGTTTAACCTTATAAAAACATTAAAAGATGTAAAATCATTAATGTCTAATAAATTAAATCCAAATGTTGAATTTATATTAAATTATAATGACAATATACCAAATTCATTAATGGGTGATTTCGGGCGAATTAGACAAATTATAACTAATTTAATCAGTAATGCTGCTAAGTTTACTGAACAAGGTAGCGTTACTTTATCTGCTAAAATTCAAGAACAAGATGAGTTTTCGACAGATATTTTATTTGAAGTTATTGATACAGGTTTTGGTATTGATAAAGATAAAATAGATAAAGTTTTTGAAAAATTCACACAAGAAACAGATTCAACAGCACGACATTATGGCGGAACTGGATTAGGTTTGCCTATATGCAAACAACTCACTCAAGCAATGGGTGGAGAATTAATTTTAACAAGTGAAAAAGGGAAAGGTTCAACCTTTTCTTTTTTATTATCTTTTGACTTAGATGAAGGAGTTTAATTTATGTTTACAGGACTTATAGAAACAACAGGAGCTGTTGATAGTATAGCAAAATCAGGAACAAGAACAGTAATTAGTATTGTTCCTCAAAAAAACTGGAATGATTTAAAACACGGAGAAAGCATTGCAGTTAATGGTGTATGTCTCACTTTAGAAAACAGAGATAGTTTTCAATTATTAAAATTTCATTTACTTTCAGAATCTTTAAACCGAAGTAATTTAGGTTTATTGAAAAAAGGAGATAGAGTAAACTTAGAACGAGCATTAGCAATAGGAGATAGACTTGGAGGACATTTTGTCTCTGGTCACATTGATACTACAAGCAAAATTTGCGAAGTGTGCAAAGTGGAATCAGATTTTGTTATTAGAATAACAACACCTAAATCACTATATCCATTTTTAATAGAAAAAGGTAGTATTACAATTGATGGAATATCCTTAACTTTAGTCGAGGTAAATAATAATTATTTTTCTGTGAATATAATTCCAACAACACTACAAGGGACAACACTAGAGAAAAAAGTCAAAGGTGATTTAGTCAATTTAGAAGGTGATATTATAGGAAAATATATTTTTCATCAGTCAAATTTACAAATAAAAACAACAACAATGACAGATCTACAACAAGCAGGTTTTTTAGGTTAACTATATCCAAGATGTTCCTAATAATAACTAACATTTCTGGATTCGATTTTATAGAAAACAAGCAATAAAACTTGCGAAGCAAAAAGTAACGCAGGCATCTTGCCTGGCGTGTGCGAAGCACTATAGTGAGCCCAAAAAATAAGACAGACTTTAAGCGGATATTCCAGTCCTAATCAAACTTTAATCAATTGAATATAAACAACTTAATTG
>JAOZMT010000059.1:0-2593 GCA_029934175.1 Victivallales bacterium
ACAATCCTAAAATGGTCTCATAATAAAATCCGTGACTCGTGTGCTTAGAGTTTATTTAGTGCCTGACACCGTTCTTTATTAAAATAGCATCGCAATATTTGCGAAGTATGCAAGATAATCTATAATATCGCTTGCAACTATTTTAGAGGCTTCAACAATTATAGGGAAAAGAGATCCTAAAATTAGAAACCCTAGTAAAATTCTTATTGGGAAAGAAAGCATTAAAACGGGGAAGTCTTCGCCAACCCTTGCCATCAATCCCATTCCCACATTTGTCATTAAAATAACGGCAAAAACAGGAAATGCTATTTGAATTCCCATATAAAAAATTTTACTACTAGCTTCAACCATAATTTCCGCTATATCTCCAGATATGATAAATGCTCCAGGGCCTAGAGTTTCTAAGGATATAGCTGCAATTCTTATTACATCAAGATGTGTATCTGTAATTAACAACATTACAGTGAAAATTTGCAGTAAAATTCCAGCTAAAACAGTAGATGAATTTCCTCCACCTGGGTCAACAACTTGTGCCATAGCAAATCCTATATCTCTATCTAATATAAACCCTGCAAATAGAAAAATTTCAGTAAAAATCATAACTAGTAATGAAATTGTTAGCCCTAATAACATCTCAGACATAAGAATAAAGGTCAACTTCCACATATCTAAATTATTCAACAAGTCTACACTCATCCAATTTTTTGGTAAAGTGGGCAATAATAGGAGACTAATGGCGAATACAAATAATGCTTGGTGGGTTTTAGATATTTGATTTGAATTATAAAAAGTGAAAGAAAAAGTAAAAGCACCAACTCTACTGATAACTGCTAATAACATAATAGCATCTATTGTAAAAGAGTAGTTAAATGTCATAGTCTTGCTTGCTCAATCAAAGCATAGATTCTTTCAGTATAATTTACTGCCAGTTGAATATACCAAGGGATAGATAGAGTAAAGACAATTCCTGCAGCAAATATTTTAGGAACAAATGATAACGACTGATCTTTCAATTGTGTGACAGTTTGTAATATTTGTGCTACAACACCTACAATCAAAACTGTTGCAATGATAGGAACTCCCATAAGGGTTACTGTTTTAATAGTTAATTGCATTATTTCTATAATTTGTGCTTCTGTCATATTATCCTCTAGGTTGTAAATATCAGAAAAAATATTTTCCAATTCAATTATTAATCCTTACTAAAACTTTACATTCTATTTTCCTTCTCATTTCCTTCTCCTTTCTACTCCTACTCAAAACTTCTTACAAGAGTCTTTACAGTTAACCCCCAACCATCTACAATAATAAATAGTAATAGTTTAAATGGCATTGATATCATCATTGGAGGTAACATCATCATTCCCATAGACATCAAAGTCATAGCAACAACAATATCGACTAATAAAAAAGGTAAATAAATGAGAAAGCCCATTTGAAATGCTGTTTTTAATTCACTTACCATAAAAGCAGGGATAACAACTTCCATAGGTAGTTCTTCTGCTGTTTCAACAGGTTCCATTTTCGATAATTCCATAAAAAGCATTAAGCTACTATCTCTTGTTTGTTTTAGCATAAAATCTTTTAATGGAGCAAGACCTCGTTCAATGGCAACAGTTTGTGTGATTTCTTCATTTGAATATGGGGTAATAGCTTCTTTATAAATTGTAGTCCATACAGGTTGCATAATAAAAACAGTCAAAAATAGTGCAAGGGCTGCGATAATTTTTGGAGAAGGCACTTGATTAGATCCCATAGCTTGTTTCATAAATGATAAAACTATCACAATTCGTGTAAAAGAAGTCATCATCATAATTATTGATGGCACAAGACTTAATGCAGTCATTAATAACAAAATATTTACAGATTTACTAAAGTTGGTTCCATCTAAACTTAATTTAAATCCTACTTCATTAGAATTCGCAACTACTTCTTGGGCATTTAAGTCAGGCAATAATAATCCAATTGCACAAATCGCAAATATAAAAAATATTGATTTTTTCATTTTATATCTTCACTTAATATTGATTTATCTATTTGTGATTTTATTTCTAAATCGAAAATACTATCTTTATTATCACTATTATTTGCTTCTATTTCATCTTCTCCTATTGGAGAAAATCTAGAAAGTAATGAAATACCATTGTTTCCAACTCCTATTAGCATCTCTTCTTCATAAACTCTAATAACTGCCACATAGTTTTTTGTATCTAAACTTGCACGAGAAAGAATTTTAATATTTGCAGCATTGTCAATTCCAATATATTGTCGTCCAAATCTTTTGATCAAATAAAAGACTCCACCCATAACTGAAAACATAATAACCATTGCAAAAACTAGTTTTACAATAGGAATATTTATATCGGCAACATCATCTCCCGTTTTATTTCCTTTATTCCAAGGTTGTGCTTGAAGTCGCTTTCTAAGAGCAGCAGCTTCTTTTTTTGCAAGCTCCTTCTTTTTTGCAAGTTCTTCTGGAGTTGCGATGTGTGCAAAATTTCTATTTTTAACAGAATCATCTGCGACTTGTGCAGGATTATCTGCGACTTGTGCAGGATTATCTGCGACTTGTGCAGGATTATCTGCGACTTGT
>JAOZMT010000059.1:2693-9250 GCA_029934175.1 Victivallales bacterium
ATTATCTGCGACTTGTGCAAAATTATCTGCGACTTGTGCATTTAAAGAAATTGCATAAATCGCAAAAATTATATTTGATAATAATAATTTCATTTAACTCTCCTTGTAAGGCGAGAAAATAGCAGATCCTTTCACAAAATCGATTTTGTCAAGCATCAATGACATTTTATCTCCAATTTTATATTCTTTTTTACCATTAAGCGAAACTAATTTTAATTCAGTCCTATTAAAGTCATCATTTAAAGTTTCCATAGGCACAAAACCATATAAACCTAGACCACTCAAGTTAACTAATATGCCACGAGAAATAATTTTTGCAATTGTTCCTTCCATAACATCAATTTCTTTTGTGTCTATTAATTTTTGTAAATAATGTAATTTCATTCTATCATTAGCAGCAAAATATGCTTCATCATTATTTTTTTCTTTATTTGCAATATCTGATGCAAATTTGGCTAAAGTAGGCGTTGAACGAACTTTTCCTCCAAATTCCTTAACCCATAATTGCTGATGAACTAAAAGGTCTGAATATCTACGAATTGGACTTGTGAAATGTGAATATCTCCCCTTTCCTAAACCATAATGCATTTCCACTTTCTCTAAATATGTTGCTCGTGGCAAAGATTGTAGAAATTTACTTAAAATGACTTGCTTAGAATCATCATCTTCTAAATGTGTTAAGAAATTATTACAAGCAACACGACTTGTTAAGTCACCAGGAGATTTTCCAAATGTAGAAACCATAAAAGCAGCAAATTCTTCAAGTTTTTCAGGAGCGGGCTCTTCGTGAATTCGATAAAGACCTGGCACAGATTGCTCTATTAATTCCTTAGCAACTTCAGAGTTTGCAGCAAGCATACACTCTTCTACCACTTTCTCAGACTCTCGTTGAACTTTTGATCTAACTCCAATTATTTCATCTAAATCATCATCAAATAATACTCTAATCTCAGCAGTTTCTAATTCTAAGAAATGTTCTTTTTTCTTTCTATATGCACGCATTAATCGAGTTATATCCACTAACGCCATTACATTATCTCTGAATTTTTTCGTCCATTCATTATTAATATTACCATCTATAGCATATTGAACTTCACTATAAGTTAAGCGTTTATTTACCATTATTTTACTATGACAGCGTTGTTTTACCTTTTTTATCGCACCTGTTATTTTATCAACAATTAAAATAAGCGAATGAGCTGGAACTGGTTCATCTGCTGTCAAACTTATTTTTCTAGTCAATGCTTTAGGTAGCATTGGAAGTGTCATTCCTGGCAAATATGATGTAAATGCTCTGTCTTTTGCTAATTTATCCCACTTACTCCCTTGTGGAATCCACGCTGCGACATCTGCAATATGGATTCCTATTTCAACTTCATCAGAACATTTTCTTTGTTTAATTGAAATTGCATCATCAAAATCTTTAGCATCTAATGGATCAATTGTTAATGTAAATAAATTTGTTAAATCTACTCGCCTAACATTTTCTGGTTCTAATTTATCAGCTTCTTTATCTTGAACTTCTGTATATGGTAATGGTAAGTCATATTCTTTAATAATAGCTTGTAAATCGCCTTTAATTGTCCCAGATGGTCCAATAACTGAAGCAATAGAACCTTCTTGTAAACTGTCCCTTTTCCTTCGTGCGACCTCTAAATCATCGCCGTGTTCATTTAAGGCAACTTCAACCCAATCTCCTCGTTTTGCACCACATAAACTGCCATTAATTGCAATATCTTCAACTAAGTTTCTGTTTAGAGGAGAAACTTTATGTCCACTGATAAGTTCTCCAACAACTTTATTTCTATCTCTATGTAGAATTTTCGCAATTTTTCCTACAGGTCCACGCCCTTTTTCTCCTCCAAAAGGATCACTTGTCAAAGCAACCTCAACTTTATCTCCAGTCATCGCTCCACCAATTCTTTTAGGTGGAATAAAAATATCATCCCCACCATTTTCAGGAACAACAAATCCAAAACCACCAGTTGCTACACTCAAAATACCTATAACAAGTTCTTGGTTTTTATTTATTTTTTCTTCTCGTGCTAATGCAGCGTCCTTTCTTTTTTTATTTCTTTTCTTTTTTGATAATTTAGCCATAATAATCTCCTGTTTTTTATATACTAGTAAAATAAGAATTTAATTAAATTTTAAATAACAATATCATTATAACGAAATAATTCAAGACAAATCAACCTTTTTTTGATAATTCTTTACAATATTTCATAAAAAGAAGGATAATAAAGGTAAAAGTCAACCTTTGTAGGGATATAATTATAGAAAATTGATTACTCATATAATTGCAATAATCTACAATTAAAATGAAATAAATTCAAAAATTCAATTAATTTTTTTGCAATAAACTTGAAATTTTGCTAAAAAGTAGTAGAGTTTAAGTTACTTAAAATTAAAAATAAATAATATGAGGGAATAATCATGGCAGAAAAAGAAGAAAATATAAAATCGGTTGAAGCTGAAATTGATAGTGTTTTAGCTGATGACATTGATAAGTTTGAACACTTTGCTATTGCAAATTGGAAAGGGATTTTGATACTTGGAGTTGTAATTGTTGTAGGAATTTCTACTTTTGCAATAGGTTTACAATTAGAAGCAAGCTCGGATAAAGAAGTAATTGCTCTGTTAGAAAATTCCAAAACAGTTGAAGAATTGGAAATGGCTATTCCAGGAAATATTAGCCATCCAGCATATACTCCTGCTGCGTTAAGATTAGCTAAATTATATTTAGATGACAAAAAATATACTAAAGCAATCGAAACTCTGAATAAAGTTATTTCAAAAAATATAAATGATGAATTAAAAGGCAGATTAAAGTTAAATATAGCTTATGTTTATGAGAAACAAAACAAGTTGCAGGATGCTATAGAGATTTTCAATGAGTCTGCTGCACTCTCAGGAGTTTCAAGTGCGATTCGTGCAGAAGGACAATATTCTGCTGCAAGAAATCTTGTAAAATTAAATAAAACAAGTGATGCAATTCTTATATTAGAAGAGTTAAATGCTTTAAAAGAAAAAAGTTTTTGGACTGGACAAGCTAAGGATTTATTAAATAGTATAAAATGCAAAAACTCTCAAGGCGACAAGTAAGCATTGTCCAAGCTCTCTATTCTCGACATGGGAGGAAAAAATTAAATCTTTCTATTTGTGAGGGTCTTAAAGTCTGTAAGGAATTGGAGAAAAGGAATAAAGAATTAATATCTTTTGCTGTTTGCCAAGAAGGGTTTGATGAGGATTTATTAGAAACGGAGTTAATTACTCTTTCTAAATCTGAGTTCTCAAAAATATCATCTTCTGTTAATAGTCAGGGTGTTATTTTTATTATAGAGCGTCCTGAAATAGCGACTGAATTTGAAAGTTTAAATGATTCTTTTTCTATTTTATTAGATAAAATATCTGATCCAGGAAATTTTGGGACAATAATTAGGACGGCTAAATCTATAGGACTTTCGCAACTTTTTTATACAAAAGGTTCAGTTGATCCTTTTTCTGATAAAGTTATAAGGTCTGCTATTGGTGCACAATTTTCTTTGCAATTAATAGAGTTGCGAGATGTGCAAACTGCTATAGAAATGTTTATGAATAATGGTAGGAAGGCGGTTTATAGAACAGACCCACATAAAGGAGTAAGTTGTTTTACTTCACAAGAACTTTTTGAGAACTCTGTTGTAATATTTGGTTCTGAATCTTCAGGACTTAATGAAATAGAAGGCACGATGGATGTTACAATCCCAATGCCTGGAAAATTTGAATCTGTTAACCTTGCACAGGCCGCAACGGTTATAATGTTTGAATATGTCCGAAGATTAGAAATAAAATAAAATTAAAATAAATAAAAAAAGGAATTAGGATTATGGTTATTAGATCTTTAAATGTTATGTTTCAAAAGTATGGAAAATTTATCTTTGGAATTTTCGCAATATTAATTATTATGGCATTTATGCCAGGTTTAACAGATATGGTATCTGAAATGTTTGGAGGGAAAGGGTCGTCATCAAATGATGTCGCAAGGATCTTTAATAAATCAATTTCCATGCAACAATATCAAAAACATGTAGATCGTTTATCAATGTCGATGGGAATGCGATTTGGGCAAGGACCTGACACTGTTAGAACTTGGGCTGGAAGACAAGCTATGCAATCTCTTTTTATGTTAAAAGCTGCTGAAAAAAATGGAATTAGAGTCAGTGATGAAGAAGTTAAAAATTTTATATTAGATGGCTTTTCCTTTAAGACAGATGGTAAGTATGACCAAGAAAAATTTGAAAAATATTTAAAAACTAAAATAGTAGATGCTGGCTACTCGAAAAAAGATTTAGATAGAGGTATAAAAGAATCTTTAATGGTTCAAAAATATCAAACAATGATATCAAACTTAGTTGAAATAACTGATGATGAATTAATGAATTATTTCAATTCTTTAAATGAGAAATTCACCGTTAAAAAAGTTGAATTTAAAATTTCTGATTATCTTGAAAAAGTCCAAACTTCTGATGATAAATTAAAAGCATATTTTGAAACAGAAAAAGAAAATTATAAAATGCCAGCACAGTATAAAGTAAGCCTTGTTAAATTTGAATATAATGCTTATGAAAAAGATGTAAAAATATCTGAACTTGACATTCAAAACTTTTATGATAAAAACAAAGAGGTGAAATATAAAAACAAACCTTTAGCAAGTGTCCAAACTGAAATTAAAATTCAATTAACTAAAGAACAGTCTCAAATATTAGCTTTTGAGGCAGCTAAATCATTTGAAGTTGACTTTGCAGAACAAATTGAAGATTTAGATGATAAAGGAACTGCTATGTTTCCTACATTTTCAAAAGGTCTGTTGGTTATAAATACTGATTGGTTCGAAGAGAATATTATGAATGTTAAAGGTATAGAGGGGGAATATCAAGTTATTCAAGCTATTCCAAAAATTCCTTCAAATACAAAATTATCTGAAGCTGTAAAAGGAAGAAAAGCTGCTTATGTTATTTTTATGCAAGGTAAAAAGCCTCAAGTACAAGCAGAGTTAGAACAAGTAAAAGATAAAGTTATGTCTGATTTTAAACATTTAGAGGCAACTAATCTTGCACGAAATGCCGCTAAAGAATATTCGTTGAATATTTCAACAGAGCTCGAAACAAAGAAGAAGCTTTCAGATATAACTAACAGTAATAAATTAAAAAATCTTAAAGCTTTTACAAAAAAAGAATTAACTCCTAGTTCTATGAAAAATGCAATTGAGGTTTTGAATCTTGCATCTGAAACTAAAATAGGAGAGATCTCAAAAACTGAAGATGTTATAGATGGAACAATTGCAGTTTTTGTTGTTAATAGAGTTCTACCGAAACCTGAGCTATTTGAAAAAGATAAAAAAGGAATAGAAGCAGAATATAAAAAATATAAAACACAGGCCGTTTGGGCTGGTATAAATGAGTGGATTAAAAAAGAATCTGATTCTAAATTATAAATTTTTCTATCATTATTTATGACTGCTAAAAAAAGACAAAATAAATTTGCTCTAGGTCATCACATGACTATTGAATATTATGATTGCAATCATGATATCCTTTTAGATTGTAAAAATATGGAGAATATCTTTAATATAGCTGCTAAGAAAAGTGGAGCTACTATTATAGAGTCTTCTTTCCATTGTTTTGAACCTCAAGGTGTAAGTGGAGTAGTCATTATAGCGGAATCTCATTTTTCTGTTCATGCTTGGCCTGAACACAATTATGCTGCTGTTGATATTTTTACTTGTGGAGAGGATATTGATTTTAAAGTTGCTGTTGATACTCTTTCAGAACTTCTTGGAGCAGAAGAAACGGTTATTTCAAGTGATATGAACCGTGGAATAATATCTAATAATGGTGTAGAAAAAACAATTCCTATATGTGAAGATAAAGAACATCATTATACTTTATCTTGGAAAAATAAATTTAATAAAAGTAATGCATGGGGCTTATTAACTTCTGTAGATATTTATGACTGCAATCCTTCTCTTGTTAGAAATTCTGATGCTATTAAAACTTTCACCCGTTTATTATGTGAAAAAATCAAAATGAAAAGATATGGAGAATGCGAAGTCGTGCATTTTGGTGAAGACGATAGAGTTGCAGGGTTTAGTATGACACAATTAATAGAAACATCATTAATATCAGGTCATTTTGCAAATGAATCAAACTCTATATACTTAGATATTTTTAGTTGCAAATTTTATGAGCCAAGAGATGTAGCAGAATTTGCTATTGAATTTTTCAAAGGATCTAATTATAAAATGCAAGTTGCTTTAAGACGATAATTTCAAGAATATTCAAAAAAATCCTATGATAGAAGATTTGAAAATATTAAATAGACATTTGGAATCTTATCTTTAATTATTGCATCGTTTCCAATTATTTTTTTATCTATACTTTATTATTAAATAAATTTTTTAATTATGGAGAGGGAACTTTTTTTGCTTAATTTTCTTAATAGCATTATCTGCTACTTTGGGGTATATATTCAGTAAACCCCATTTTACCACAAAGTAGACGAAGTTTTTCGCAAAA
>JAOZMT010000060.1:0-4377 GCA_029934175.1 Victivallales bacterium
GACATTTCGTTAGACATTTCGTTAGACATTGGAATCTTATTTTCCAAATTTTCACTTTTGAAAATTATCATTAAGCCACCAAATTCAAAATTATAAATAGGGTGTGGAGATGAAATTTCATCACATTGGCTATTCATTTTTTCAACACCTCTTCCCCATGCTTCAATATATCCACCTCGGAAAAAGGTAGATGCTATTAGTGGATTATACGGTATTGATGGATGTTTTTTCTGTAACTTTTCTAAAGTTAATTCAGGAGGTAATTCTCCTGCATTCCAAATATACAGTTTATCTTCATAAACACTTATTTGAATAGGATTACAACTGCTATAATCTTTATGTATCACAGCATTTAACAAAGCTTCTCGTAACGCCTTTGGGGGAAATAAGAACTCATCAACTCGTTGAAGTCCTTCGTAACGAATATATGCTTTCATATATTTTGTTGTTAATAAATCCATTGCTTTATCGACTTGATTAAATAAATCGCCATGAATCTCATCTTGATAAATCAACTCAGAGTCTGTTTGAAAAAAACCTATTTTTATATATGCTCCTGTAACAAATTCTTCTGGATCTTCACAAAATAATAGTGCGGCTGCTTTTTTAATATGTTTGCCATCTAACAAGTGTAATTTACGCAAAATAGCATGATTGTTTTCTGTTAAAATTGATTCATCTAATCTTTTAGTTGCCCCTGCTTTTTTAACAAATAGCTTAAAAGCATCATCAGACAAACCATTCTCTTCTAAATATGGTGTTGGCACACTATCCCAATGCAATCCACTCTTTTTGCGTAAAAACTTATCAAGAGCAACTCCACATAATTCTTGTTTTGTGCTTCCTGAACGAAAATGATATTGACCTTTGTAATCTATGGGGGATGGATATGCCTCTATCTCGATTTCGATATATTCTTTATCATCTTCTGTTTTAAGGTTCACATCAATAATAACACCAAGAATACTTTTTGCTTTATTTGGAATAGCTTCTAAAAGATATTTTGCATTAGAAATACCAATAATTTTTCCATTATCATTTTTTCCAATAACAATTTTACCACCTTGAGCATTAGCAAAACCACATATCCATTTCAAATATTCATCTCGCCAACTCTCTTTCCATTCTATATTTTGATTTTCGTTATTCATAGTTTATATTTTCCTAATTTTTTAAATTTTTGCTAATCATCCACAAAAGAATCAAGCTAAAATACCATCTTTATATTCTTTTATTTTGACTGATACAAATTGGTTTGTTGCACAATTCGCAACTTTGACTTTTAAATAATTATCACTCCAACCTTCTTGTTTTTGTTCTGTTAAAATCTCTAAACTTTTGCCTATAAAAGATTTTGCGAACTGTGCAGATTGTTCTTTTGTTATTTTAGATAATACATCGTATCGACTTCTTGCGACATCTTTACTTACCTGATTTGCGAACTGTGCAGCTGGCGTGTTTGCTCGTGGCGAATATGTGAAAATATGAGTATTTGCAAAATTCACTTCCTGCACAAATCGCAACGATTCATTGAAATCATTATCTGTCTCGCCTGGGAAACCAACAATAATATCTGTCCCCAAATGCAAACCTTCGATTTTACTCTTTGCTATATTTGCGAAGTGTGCATATTCCTTAGTTGTATATTTTCTCTGCATAAGTCGCAAAATATTGTCAGAACCATGCTGCAATGATAAGTGCAAATAGCGACAAATATTACTATTTTCAGCGATGACATCAATAATATCTAAATTTTTTATATTAGGTTCAGTTGAACTAAGTCTTATCCTAAAATCTCCTTTTATCGCAGAAAGCTTTAGAAGTAGATCAGATAATAAAACTCCATTAAAATTATAAGAACTAACATTTACCCCAGTTAAAACAATTTCCTTATAACCTTGCTCTAAAAAATGATAAAATTCATCTATAATCTCATTCAAATCTCTTGATTTCTCTCTGCCTCGCACTAAAGGAACAATGCAATATGAACAAAAATTATTGCAACCTTCTTGTATTTTTAAAAATGCTCTGCTTTTAAATGGGAAAAAGGCTGTTGCATTTTCCTTGAAAATGTTATCAGTTAAAGAATTTTGCGAGTTGTGCAAATTAGTATTTGCGAGTTGTGCAAACTTATCTTTTATCTTTTCTAAAATTTGTTTTCTATCACTAACAATTAAGTCGATTGATGACTCTGATAATATTTTACCTTCATCAACTACAGAACTACAACCTGTCAAAACAACTAGAGCATTAGGATGTCTTTTCTTAATTCTTCGTGCTGACTCTCTACTCTTTTTTGTTGCTCTTTCCGTAACTGAACAAGAATTAATAATAAATAAATCAATATTATCATCACTCTTTGAAACAACTTGAAATCCCACTCTTTTAAGTCTATCAAATATTAATGCTGTATCACTTTTATTTAGCCGACAACCTAAAGTTTCTGCTGCTACATTCATGATACTGAAAGAGTTTGCCCAGTTCGCAAACGGTTTCGCATAGTTTGCAATTTATCATTCATTATCTCAAGCTCCTTTAATGCTTCTCTCTCTTTTTCTGTTGATAAAATTATTTTCTCAATGCCACCATTTTTTATAACAAGTCGCTTATTACCTATAAGAGCGAGCATTGGATCGTGTGTTGCCATAAGAACGATTTTATCTTCCGACAATAAAAGGTCTAATGCTTGTTTTCTATCAATTCCAGCATTTTCAATTTCATCAATAAGCACAATTGGGGATTTACTTAAAATAGCAGTATCAGCAATCATCAATGCACGAGATTGACCGCCACTTAATGAAGTTATAGGAGTTTCTAATGTGAATTTTTCGCCAGCTAAATTATTTGCTTGATTTAAAATTTTAATAATAATATCTTCTATATTTTCAACCATTCGACTCTTAGCGTGAAGTTCTAAAAATTCATAAACACTTAGGTCCATAACAAAATTCATATTTTGTGATAATTGTGCAACCAATTTATGCTCAATAGAGAAACGCCATTTTTTATCAGGAATATCATCATTTAATAAAATTTGGCGATTTGTAGGAGTGTCTCGTTGTGCAACCCATTCAATATCTGCTAACAAACGACTTTTCCCAGAACCTGTTGGTCCGACAATACTAACAATTTCGCCAGATAAAATTTTTATATCTCCAAAAGTTTCTTTCGAACCATCTTTATGCTGCCCTGCCTTGATTGTAATGCTTTCTACTTTATCATCACCTTCTCCAAGAAATGCTAACATTTGATTTATGTAGTCTAAAGACTGCGTAATTATCTGTTCTTTTGAAATACCATTATCTTCTTTATATTCCTCATCATAAGAATCCATTAATTCTGGAATAGTTAAATCATTCTCTATTTTTAAATTATTATTTTCTAAAAACCCTAAGAAAAAAGGATATTTTTTTATCAATTCCGATATTTTTGTGTTTTGTATATAATCTAAATTCATTTTATTTCTCCAAATCAATTTTTCGAACATTTCCCATTTGATAATCTTCGCCAATTCTTGTTTCGCCCAAACAATAAGAACATAACGCTGCTGGCATAGGAAATCTTAATTCCATACCTTTCAAACTATTAATATGCACATTTTCATCAAACAACAATGTGCTTAACTCATAAGCCCCCTGCCCTGTTAATCCATTAACATTTAATATAATAGCAGATGGATTAACGCTATTTACGCGAGATGCAAAAACTTCCCGTTCAGCTTGTGATACAATATCACCTTTCGTTATGACAATAATATCAGCAGATTTCAGCATTGGTCCTATTTTTTTTGGAGTATTTATTCCACTTAAATTATCAACCACGCACACTGCCTTAATTCCCTTTATATAAGGCGAACATCTATTACATAAACCTGCACTTTCCGATATTAAAATATCAACATCCAAACCTAAACCCCAATCTACGATTTCCTCCACATTGCTCACAAAATAATGATCGGGACATAATGCTCCTGATAATCCTTTTTTCACAGGCACTCCTATTTTCTCATATAATTTATCATCATCTGTTGACAAACAATCAAATTTGACTACTGCAACATCGTGTTTTCTATTTTGAAATGCTTCTATCGTTTTAATTATGACAGAAGTTTTGCCAGATGATGGTGGTCCTGAAACTGTTATAAAATTCATTCTTCCTCCTAATATATTTTTTAAAGTAGCCTGCGTTCACCGAACGCAAAGGCAAGTTTATACTTATCCTAAATGCAAATCAAACAAATTTAATAAAAAAGAATCCTTTTATTTGAAAAGCTCAAATTTGCTGTCTTTGCGTTCGGTGAACGCAAGATACTAATTTTACCAAAAGTAGCCTGCGTTCACCGAACGCAAAGGCAAGTTTATACTTATCCTAAATGCA
>JAOZMT010000060.1:4477-9236 GCA_029934175.1 Victivallales bacterium
TTATTTGAAAAGCTCAAATTTGCTGTCTTTGCGTTCGGTGAACGCAAGATACTAACCTTTATAATAAAGATAAAATTTCTTTTTTTTGTATTTATAAGTTTTTAATAATTTGAAATTTTTTAATTTTTTATTATCCTTTTCTGTTAAATAAAGATAAATATTTTTTGATTTAAAATTGTTAAAAATCATATTTTTATTATACTCAACATCTTTAGCGTTTGCGAGATATGCAATCCTGTTATCATTTAAATTCGATATTAAAACAGTATCTTTAGCATTATTATTGTGTTTTTTAATATATTCTCCTACTTCATAAATATAAGTTTTTTTTGTGCGTTTATTAAAAACCTTACCAATTGAAACTCCTGTAAATAAAATAATGAAAAATATGATAGAATATCGTTTCGCTTTTTTAGCAGTTTTTTTAGAAAATAGTTTATCAAAAAACGCAATAAAAACCTCAGCTCCGTAAGCTGATATAACAAGCAGTAAAACCACTAAAGGGTATAAATATCTATTAGAATCCCAACTAATACCACCTAGAAAAATTATCGATCGTGCAGCAAAAATAACTATTATCGCTGATAATAAAAATATAAATTCTGAATTTTTATCTGAATTTTTAAGCCTTTTCAAAGATAAAACAAGCAATAAAACAAATGATGGGAAAATAGCCTTCATTAGTTCATTAAAATAATATATCAAAGAATTATAATCTAAAAGTTTTTGTATAAAGTCAAGCATCTTTATTCACAACCTCCTTTGATGAAGTCTCATAAAAGTTAAGTAATATTTTTTTCATCCATCTAACTTTCATAGGACTCCATTCCGCATAATAAGTATCTTGCATTGCGAATTGTGCAGAACCAACAAGCATTGCATAAGTCGCAGATACAAAAATTAGGATTTTTATTGATTTAAAGATTTTTTTGTCTTTTTTTATTAATAATGATATTATTTCATAAAGACTCCAAAGGACAAAAAGAAAATATATTTCAATACCTTCTTTGCGAGCCATAATTGCTAATGTTGCAACAAATGAAAATAGCAACCATTTCCAATATTTATTATCAAAAACTGCATAAATCGCAATTGTTATTGCTATGACAACTAATGGAACATATAGCGTATCTCGTAAAGCTCGGACGCTAAGTTGTATTAAATTGGGGTGTATTGCTGCTAAAAAAGCTGCCAATAATGCAAGTTTCTCGCTGGAAAGTGTTTTCTTGGTTATGATAAATAATAATAATGGAATCAAAGAACCTAGTAAAATTCCTAAAAAAGAACCTGCAAATTCAGGGTCTATCCCTAATTTTGCTGCCATGGTTAAATATAATGGCAAAAGTGGTTGTATTTCTGTTACACTTGACTTCTTTAATCTAAGCTGTTCCTCTTCTGATAAGGTTTGCTTAGCCATTAATTTGGCTCCTTGAATATAAAAAATAGCATCTTTATCTATACGAACTCTATAAGACGCATAAGCTATTCGTAAGGAACATCCAAATAGGCATATTGCAATTAAAATATTTCTAATATAATTACTATTTTGTTTTGAAAATAATGCTTGCATTTTTGTGATTATCTCCGTAAAAACAGCTTATAAAACATTTTAATAACAAACCCTGGGCACATTCGCACAGGCATTCTAAATATAATATTTTTGACAAACGAACTGAATGATAAAAACCTAATATTAAGTAATTTTTTTTGAAATTTAAATTCTGTCATTGCATATTTAAAACCTTGTCGGCGTGCAACCATCGCATTTCCACCACGAACATTTACCAATATTTCAGATAAATTTGCGAACTGTGCATTATTATTTAACATTCTTGCCCACAAATAATAATCCTCAAAACCAATAACACTTTTATAACCTTCTACGCTCAAAACAGATTTTTTATTAAACATAACAGTTACATGGTTCATAGGATTTCTTGTTTGTCCATATTTTACAATTTCTTCGTGTATTAAAGGAACTTTTCTTAATCCAGAAACGATACTAGAATCTGTCTCAAATTCTGAAATAAAACCTCCCAATACATCGATATTGGGATTTTCTTTAAAGTGATTAATTTGTAATTCAAAGCGATTTTTCAAGGAAATATCATCAGAATCCATTCGTGCAACAATATTATATTGACATTTATGTAAGCCTTCTTGAAGAGCCAATCCTAGCCCAATATTGTGTTCTAGCTTTACTCGTTGAATATTTAATTTATCACGCCACTTCTCTATGACATCATAAAGTTCTTGCGTCAAAGGTCCATCTTCTACCAATACAACTTCATTTGCACGAACTGTTTGATTGAACAAAGATTCTAACGCTTCATTAAAAAATAAAGCATTTTCTTTAGCATAAACTGATATTAAAAGAGAAAATTTCATGTTTTTATTAGGATTTTAAGATTTTTTTATTTAAATAATAAATTACTGCATAATTCGCAAAATTCAAGGATTATACTAAGAAATATAGGGAAAAATAACTTTTACACTTTAACATTCACGCTATTATCTTCGGGGCTTGTTCTTAACATCGTCACTATTTATAAATATTTTTTAACCACTAATAGACACTAATTGAACACTAATAAAAAACAATCTAAATGAATTAACTTTACGGAATAATTTTCATAAAGTATTTTTAATTATATAAATATATGTTAAAAGCAAATTTTATAAATAACAGCAACAATAATATTTTACATTTTCTTATTAGTGTTTTGTTAGTGTTTATTAGTGGTGAATATTTTAATTAATGACCGGCGTTAGGAACAAACACTATCTTCGTCGATTTCTCCGTTTTTTCTTTAAAACTTCAATTTGTGGACGACGCTCCTTTAAGCCTCTATTGACTTTTATTTCATTATAATTAAAGTCTTTCCCTGAATAATACATTGCTGCCCCCATTGTCATTGGCAATGGAATAAAATCTTGAACTTGTTGAGGACTCCAATTCTGCATATTTAAAAAATCATCAACTTCTTGCATTTGCTTTTCGGTGCAACCAGGGAAATTGGATATAAATAATGGTATTAAATACTGTTCTTTATCTACCTTATCACTTTCGGATTTGAAAATTTCCATAAACTCATAAAAACTATCCCCTGATGACTTACGCATTAAGCTAAGAACTTCACTATTTAAATGTTCAGGTGCAACTTTTAAATGTCCGGAAACATGATGTCGTATTATTTCTTTTGTTAGCTCCTTTTGTTGAAGAGCTAATTCTAAGCGAATCCCTGAATTTATATATAAATGTTTAACTTTATCCATTGTTCGGACAGACTTTAATAAATGAATTAAAGGCTCTTCTTTAGGATGATAGTTAGCACATTGTTTAGGACTTAAACATGATGCTCTTCGACATTTTTTACATTGTTCTTCATCAAATACACTATGTCCATAAATATTCCCTGCTGGTCCACCTATATCACTAATTGTTCCTCTAAAAAATTTATTTTTTTGAAGTTTGCACACTTCGCTAATTATTGACTCTTCACTCCTGCTTCTAACAAATCTGCCTTGATGTGATACTAAACCACAAAAAGCACAACCACCAGGACATCCTCTAACTGCAGGAATAGAATTTTTTATTGTTTCAAAAGCTGGTATTTTTCCTTTATATATAGGATGTGGAGTTCCAGTAAATGGAAGGCTATGAACAGCATCTAACTCTTCAGTTGTTAAAGGTATTGCAGGAGGTTCGACGACCAGTAATCTATCTCCATATTTTTGTAATAATATCCTACCACAATATGGGTTCATCTCTTTTTCTATTAAAATAGTGCTTGTTAGCAGAGCATCTTTATCTGTTAAGTGTTCTTCATAAGATGGCATAAGAATATATTCATCTGTTATATCCAAATTTTCAGAATCTTTTTTTCCTAATAATCTTGCTGTGCCTTTTATATTTTCTAAACTTTTAGATTGAGATATTTTTGAAATTATTTCTTTAATAGCCCTTTCACCCATTCCATAAATTAAGATATCAGCCTTTGAAGTAGCCAAAACACTTGGTTTTAGCTTATCTTGCCAATAATCATAATGTGTAACTCTACGCAGACTAGCTTCAATGCCTCCAATAATGATTGGTAATTTAGGAAATGCACGCTTCGCAAGTTGTGAATACACAATAATTGCATTTTGTGGTCGCTTTCCTGTTTCTCCATTTTCAGAATATGCATCCTCACGGCGAAAACGCCTGCCTGCTGTATAAATATTCAATTGAGAATCCATATTGCCAGAGGTGATACAACAAGCAAGATTTGGTCTTCCAAAAACTTGTAAACTTTCTGGTGTATTCCAATCTGGTTGAGAGATAATACCAACCTTATAACCTTCAGATTCTAAAACTCGTGCAATAATTGTATTTCCAAATGAAGGATGATCCACATAAGCATCGCCAGTTATTAGCAATATATCAATTGATGTCCAATTTCGTTTTTTCATTTCACTTTTTGTAAGTGGAATATATTTTTCCATAAATAAATTTGTCCTTTTGTTCAGTTATCAAAATTTTTCTATTCCTCGTAGCGCCGTCCGTCTCGGCAGCACAATGCTCTTCTTCCTTCCGTGTTTTCCGTGCCTTCCGTGGTTAAAATTTCTTCAAATCTCAATTTATGAAATAGACTTTTGCTTTTCCTTTTTTTATAGGACTTATAGGACTTAGAGGACTTAGAGGACTTAGAGGTCTTATAGGACTTATAGGACTTATAGGTCTTATAGGTCTTATAGGTCTTATAGGTCTTATAGGTCT